>JANMPV010000222.1:0-7366 GCA_031370045.1 Novosphingobium sp.
GATGTTGGCGTCGAGGCTGGTCTCGACCCCCGCCAGCAGCACGAACGCGCTCAGCCCGAAACCGAGCGCGGTCACCAGGGCGCCGGTCTGCGCGCCGGGGCGGTGAAGATTGGCCAGCGCAATCCGCAGGATCGGCGCGCGCGGGCGGGGCAGCGCGGCGGCGAGCTTGCGCAGGCCCCAGCCGATCGCGGCGAGCGCACCGAACAGCGCGGCGGCTCCCGCCAGAAACCCGGCGGACAGCAGCGGCTGATCGGCGCGCAGCAGGATCAGCGCGGTCAGCAGCGCCAGCCCGCCGCCCCCCGGCAGCGCCAGGACGCGCCAGTTGGGAGCGGGCGGGGCAACGCGCGCGCGCATCAGCGCCATCGCGGGAAATTCGCGCGCGCGGATCAGCGGCGCGGCGGCGAAGATCGCGGCGATCAGCAGGCCAGAGGTGGCGGCGAAGGCCAGAGAGGGCGCATCGATCACCAGCCCCGGCGCGACCGGGAGCAGACTGCCCAGTGCCGCGCCGAGCAGCGGGGTCACCGCAACCCCCGCGATCAGCCCCGCGCCGATCCCGACGAACGCTGCAACCCCGATCTCGAGCGCATGGATTCGGGCGATGTCGCCGCTGGTCGCGCCCAGCACCTTGAGCGTGGCGATGCCGGGGCGGCGCGCCTCGAGCCAAGAGCCGACCCCGTTGGCGATGCCGATCCCGGCAATCGCCAACGCAGCCAGCGCGACCAGCGCGAGGAACTGGCCCATCCGGCTCACGAACCGGTCGAGCCCCGGGCTGGCGCGGCTGCGATCGCGCAATTCCCACCCGGCATCGGGAAAATCGCGCTTGAGCCGGGCGGCGGCGGCCAGCGGATCGGCGGTCGCGGCCATCCGCACGCGGGTCTTGCTGCGATACATGCTGCCCGGCTGGACCAGGCCGCTGGCGGCCAGAGCCTCGTTGCTGGCGATCACCACTGGGCCCAGCGTGAACCCTTCGCCTAGCCGGTCGGGCTCGTCGGCAATGATCCCGCCGACGGTCAGCTCGACCGCGCCGACTTTGAAACGGTCGCCCAGCGCGATCCCGAGCCGGGCCGCGACCCCATCGGCGATCCATGCGGTGGTCCCCGCAGGCGCGCCAACCTTGCGTCCGTTGGCCAGTGACAGCTTGTCATACAGCGGCCAGGCGGCATCGACTGCCTTGAACTCAACCGGCACCGCCAGCGTGGCGTCGCGCGCCGGAACCGCCATCGCCTGAAGTCGCGCCCCGGTAGAGACAGTGCCCAGCGCCTTAAGTCCTGCCATCTCGTTGGCAGACGGCGCGCGCTGCCACAGCGCGACCTCGATGTCCCCGCCGAGCAGCGATTGCCCGCGCCCCGCCAGCTCACGCTCGATTGCCCCGGTCAGGCTGCCAATCGCCGCCAGCGCCATCGTGCCGAGAAACAGGCAGGCCAGCAGCAGCCGCAACCCGCGCAACGAATGCGCCAGATCGCGCCGCGCGATCCGCCACGCGGTGTGCCAGGGGAGTGACTTCTCCCCTCCCGCAGGCGGGAGGGGGCGGGGATGGGCCGGATCGGGCGCAGCGCTTGCGGCCGTGCCCACCCCTAGCCCCTCCCGCCTGCGGGAGGGGAAGCCGACTTATCGCTGGCAATCCGCCCGTCGGCCATCGTCACCACCCGCGCGCAGCGTGCGGCCAACGCGGGGTCGTGGGTGATCACCAGCAGCGTCGCCCCCGCTTCGGACGCGCGCGCAAACAACTGGTCCATGATCGCCGCGCCGGTGGCGGTGTCGAGGTTGCCGGTCGGCTCGTCGGCGAACAGCAGCGGCGGGCGGCTGACGGTGGCGCGGGCAATGGCGACGCGCTGCTGCTCGCCGCCCGAGAGCTGCGCGGGGTAATGATCGAGCCGGTGGCCGAGCCCCACTGCCTCGAGTTCGGCACGGGCGCGGGCGGTGGCATCGGCATCATCTCCGGCCAGTTCGAGCGGCACAGCGACGTTTTCCAGTGCGGTCATCGTCGGCAGCAGGTGGAAGGCCTGGAGCACGATCCCGATCCGCCCGCGCCGCGCCCGCGCGAGAGCATCCTCGTTCAGCGTCGAGAACGTCGCGCCTGCCACCTCGATCGTGCCTTCGCTGGCCCGCTCAAGCCCCGACAGCACCGCCATAAGCGAACTTTTGCCCGAACCCGAAGGCCCCAGCAGCGCGACGGTCTCGCCCGGCATGATCGTCAGATCGACCCCGCGCAGCACCTCGACCGCGGACTCGCCGGTGCCGAAGCGCAAGGTGAGGCCGCTCGCCGAAACGATGGGGGCGGCTATGATCGGTTCGGGCATGGCGCGGGAGATGTACATTCAGGTTGCGAATTGCAACCAGCCCCGCCACATCCAACCCGCCCCCCGCTCGTGCTGAGCTTGTCGAAGTACCGCCTTTATCTAGAGGTTCCACGTGACTGGAAAAGTGAAGAACGGCCCTTTGACAAGCTCAGGGCGAGCAGTTTGGGGAGGGCTCAGCGGACTATTGTTGCTGCTCAACGCTTGCTCAGCTGAAGCGCCGGCTCCGCAACCCGTCCCGACCGCCACAGCTCAAGCCCCGCGCCCGCCCGCCGGGCCTGAGCGGCTGATCGTGGCGTTCGGCGACAGCCTTTACGCTGGCTATGGCCTCAAGCCCGGCGAGAGCTGGCCGGCCGGCATCGAAAAGGCGCTGTGGGCGCGCGGGATCAACGCCAAGGTGGTCAATGCCGGGGTCTCGGGCGACACCACCGCCGCGGCGCGCGCGCGGCTGGCGTTCGTGCTCGACGCGCAACCGCGCAAGCCCGATCTGGTCGCGGTGGGGCTGGGCGGCAATGACATGCTGCGCGGGCTTCCCCCCGCACAGGCGCGCGCCAATATCGATGCGATCCTGACCAAGCTGGACAACCGCAAGATCCCCGCGCTGGTCACCGGCATGCTCGCCGCGCCCAATCTGGGGGCGGACTATGCCCGCGATTTCAACGCGATCTTCCCCGTGCTGGCCAAGCAGCACGGCGCGGCGCTGGTGCCATTCTTCCTCCAGCCGGTGGTCGGCAAGCCCGAACTGATCCAGGGCGATCACGTTCATCCCACCGCCAAGGGGATCGCGCTGATCGTGGCGGATACGGTGGATGATGTGGCGGGGGCGTTGGCGCGCTAGACCAGCATCACCGCCCCGTCGCGCACCTCCCACACCGCCGCCTCGCCCAAAATCTCCGCAAACGGTGCAGTTTCTGTCCCGGTCAGCCAGTACTGCCCCGGCACCGCGCGTAACCGCTTGAACAACGCTGTCCGGCGGATGGGATCGAGGTGCGCGGCGACTTCGTCGAGCAACAGCACCCGTGGCCGCTCGCCATCGAGCAACGCAGCGTGGGCCAGGACGATCGCGATCAGCATCGCCTTCTGTTCGCCGGTCGAGCAATCGGCGGCGGGGCGCGCCTTTGTGGCCAGGGTCACCGCCAGATCGTCGCGGTGCGGTCCGCGGAGCGTGCGCCCGGCGGCGCGATCGCGGCGGCGTCCGGCGTGGAGCGCGGCGGCCAGATCGTCGGGTGTTTCCGAGGCATAGGCCAGCAGCGGGCGGGCGAACGGTTCGGCGGGGGTGGTCGCCAAGGCACTGTCGAGCGCCGCGACCACCCGCCGCCGGGCCGCGCCCAGTGCCTCGCCGTGCTCGGCCAGTTGCGCTTCGACGCCGTCGAGCCATAGCGGATCGGGCTCGCGCTCGCTCGTCAGCAGCCGGTTGCGTTCGCGCAAGGCGGCGTCATAGCGCGCGGCGAGCGCGGCGTGGCCGGGTTCGAGCGCCAGCACCAGCCGATCGAGGAAGCGCCGCCGCGCGCCCGCGCTGTCGGCGAACAGGCGGTCCATCGCCGGGGTCAGCCAGGCGACGCTCAGCCATTCGCTCAGCCGCACTGCGGGGATGTCGGCGCCGTTGGCGTGGACCACGCGGCGACCGGGCAGCGCGGCGCGGATCGCGGAGCCGAGCGTGGTGTCGTCGCCCAGCCGCACACTTACCGCGAACCCGCCGCCACCGTCTCCGCGCGCCATCTCGCCCAGCGCAGCCCGGCGCAGACCGCGGCCCGGCGCGAGCAACGACAGCGCCTCGAGGACATTGGTCTTGCCCGCACCGTTGTCGCCAACCAGCAGGTTGAACCGCGCGGTGCCGTCGATCGCGGTGTCGGCGTGGTTGCGGAAATCTTCGAGGAGGATGCGGTCGAGCATAGGCGCCCGCTCTAGCCGGGTCGCCCCGCCTTGTCCCCCTTCCGCGGTCACCAAAATCGACCAATCCCAACCGTAGGTGAATTTTCCCAATCTATGGCATTCACTCTGTGTTCACGGTCACGAGCCGGCTTGGTCCGCCAGCAGAATTCGACGGAAACTCGCCATTTCCGCAAACTGGCACGGCCCGTGCAGTACTCGTTTCATCCAGCGGATAAGCCGCCCGGACCCAAACAAAGGACCAAAAAAATGACTGCCATCCGCTCTTTCGCCACCAACGCCATCGCCGCCACGACCGCCCTCACGCTGTCGCTGGTACTGATCAGCGGCACCGTTTCCACCCCCGCCGCCACTTCGTCGGCGACCCCGGTTCAGGAGATCATGGCGTGAGCAACCTGCGCTTTGGCGACGACACCGCCCCGCGCGATGTCGCCCCCGCCCGTCGCGGCTTCCACCTCGACAAGGCCAACGCCAAGTTGATGGGCGTGTGCAGCGGCATCGCCGACAGCTTCGGCTGGGACGTTACCCTGGTTCGCGTCGGCTTCGTCGCTGGCACCCTGCTCGGGTTCGGCTCGCTGCTGATCGTCTACCTCGCCATCGGCCTCCTGGCCGATTGAGCGAGCCGAGAGGCCCCGCACAGCGCTGCGGGGCCGACCCACCAACTCGAGTGCCCTGAGCTTGCCGGAGGGCGGTTCCCTCGCCCCGGCCACACCCCCCGCCAGTCCCGCAGGAAACGGTCCTTCGGCAAGCTCAGCGTATTCCGTCACCCACCAACTCAAACCCGTCGCCCCGGCGCAGGCCGGAGCCCAACTGACCGTGCAACACTGCACCCCTCGCTTGTTGGCGAGACGCCGGTTGGGCCCCGGCCTGCGCCGGGGTGACGATTAGTTTGGGTGCGGGGAAACGCCCGCAGGCGAACGCGGGATAACGCCAGGGAAAACAACGGGCGACGGCCGGTGCGTGCGTCAGACGACGCGCGCGGGGGCGGGCGGAGGAATTGGCGAACGGCCGGGCGCCCATCCGCGGCGCGACCGGCTCGACCCTTAAGCTGCGGCGACCGACCGGGGGCGGCGGACGGGCTCGCTTGCCCAGCAATTCCCCACGCGACTGATAACGCCGCGCCAATGGCGGAGCCGGCATGAACCCCTGGGGAAGCCCGACCGGTTGCCCCGACGAAGCGAGGGGGCGCAAGGGTCAGGCGTGTCCAGGGCGCAAGGCGCCGCATCATCCGGTCTGCCGATCTGCCCCCGAACGCGCCCGCACCGGCCATCAAGCGGAGGCGAGAAGCGAAGCGCTGACCGCCCACCGCACCCGTTGCGAGCGGGCGTATAACCGATATGGTTCGTTATGTCAAGAAGGATGTGTCGGTTCCACATTTCACCCTATCCAACCCGTCGCCCCGTGCTCGTCACGGGCCCCGCTATTCTTCGCCCCGCAGCGCCACGCAGCCAAGGCAGCGTCACCCCGTGTCAAGCACTGGGCGACGGTGGAATTGTGCGGTGCCCCTGTAATTGCTGGGCTTGAGTGGTTGACTTTAGGACGTCATTGACGTATATCGACACCGTGTTGACCCGCCCGATCGCCGTTGCCGAGACGCAGCCGTTCGCGCGGGCCGCTGATAGGATCTGGAGCGAAGTCGAACGCACTGAACTGGTGGACTTCGTTGCCCATAATCCAGAGGCGGGCGATGTAATTCCCGGAACCGGCGGGGTGAGGAAGCTGCGCTGGGCACGAGCGGGCAGCGGCAAGCGCGGCGGAGCACGGGTAGTCTATTTCTTTTACCGGCCCGATTGCCCGCTCTACCTGCTGCTGGCCTACGCGAAGGCGCAGGCGAGCGACCTGAGTGCGGACGAGAAGAGGGTGGTGGCTGCGTTTGCCGCAGCGATCAAAGCCACGATGGATTGACGATAAGGAACCTGACGATGGCGAACTTTGGCGAGGACCTGATCGCGGCGATGGGAGAAGCCGCCGCGCATTCCCAGGGGGTGGGCCAGGTGGCGCGCGTCCACACCGTCGAGATGCCCGACGTGCGCGCGATCCGTGAGGCGCTGGGTCTTTCGCAACAAGCCTTCGCCAGCGCCTACCGGATTCCGCTGGCGACGCTCAAAGGCTGGGAACAGGGCCGCCGCCACCCCGACGCCACCGCCAGCGCCTACCTCTCGGTCATCGCCCGCCTGCCGAGCGAGGCGAGGGATGTGTTGCGGGCGGCTTGAAGGGGATGGGCTGCTGGGGTAAGTTTAGTATTGTGTACCCGAAACTTGAACCTACGAAGTCCGCGTCCCTGGAACTCGCGCGCTCCGCTACTCGGCCTGAATGAGTCGTTGGATTTCAGCATCCGGGACACGGGTGCAGCGGGCAAGGTCTTTCGCGCGCAGCGGCATCCCAAGTGAAAACGTCTCGACTGGCTTGTCTGCGTAGAAGATCGCCGCCATGCCCTGTGTGCCTGCGTAGCCACCATAGCTGTTCTTGGTGTTCAGCGAGAGCAAGAAAGTCCAGCGAACTGGCTTGCCTTCCTTCCATTTGATCTTGACCGGCGGGGTGCAGAGCATGAAATTGCTCACCGATCCGGCGTCGGTCAGGCTGTTTCGCAGGGACGACGCGATGAGGGGCAAAGCGCGGTCCTTGGACATTTCAGGATAGGCGGAAAGGTCGACTGACGCTTCTGCCAAGGCGCTTCCGGTCCAGAGCAATGCAATCGTAGCGGCAATGGCCCTCATCGACTTTCTCCGTTTTGAACAGTTTCGTCCCGCTATTCGAGACAGCAAGTATATGCCGTGGAAACCACACAAATCACCCCCCACCCTTCGCAAACGGCGAAAAGTCAGTTGCCGTGTCGAACACTTCCACCCCCTCGCGCCGTTTGAGCCAGCCGACCACCGCGTATGTCACCGGCGTCAGCAGCGCCTCCCACGTCACCTTGATCACCCACTGGGTCAGCGCCACGGTCGCAACCTGCGTGCCGGTCCAGCCCGCCGCGCCCAGGAACGCCAGCGGATAGAACAGCGCGCTGTCGATCGCCTGGCCGAACACGGTGGATCCGATCGTGCGGGTCCACAGCTTCTTGCCCTGCGTCCAGATCTTCATCCGCGCCAAGACATAGGAGTTGACGAACTCGCCCGCCCAGAACGCGCAGACCGAGGCGAACACGATCCGCGGGGTCTGGCCGAACACCGCCTCGT
>JANMPV010000237.1:0-10792 GCA_031370045.1 Novosphingobium sp.
CCGCGCGGCTGGGATCAACCTCGCGCGATCCGGGTGAGCTTTATGGTCAGGCGGTCGATGCCTGGGGCGACGATGCCGACCGCGCGGTGATTGGCGTATATTGCTCGGTCATCCACGATCCTGCGGGGCGAACCGTTCGCCTGGCGCGGAGTGCCTTGCGCGCGCCCCCGCTGCGTTACGCCCGGCACCACGGCAATCTGTTCGCCGCTTCGGTGCCGCGCGCGATCTTCGCCGCGGGAGTGCCGCGACGGCTCAGCGAGCAGCGCGTGGCAGACAGCGCCTGGTTGAATTCGACCAATCAGGCCGCCGACTGGTATCTCGATCTGGCCCGGGTGCCGCTGGCCAGCATCGTCACGGTCTCCCCGGATGGTGTCCGCACGCACAAATACTACGATATCCTCGCCGCGCCTGACGTCCGCCTGGCGCGCGACGAGGACTATATCGAGCAGGCCTCGGCCCTGCTGGACGAGGCGGTGGCCAAGGCGGTGGCCGGATCGCGCAGCCCCGGCGCCACCCTGTCGAGCGGCCTCGATTCGCCCCAGCTGACCACGCGTGCCGCAGCCCTCTTGCCCGAAGGCCGCCGGCTGCCGACATTCACCTTCACCCCCGAGCCGGGTTGGGACGGGATCGCGCCAACCGGGATGAACGGCAACGAGCGGGCAATGGTCGAGGCGTTTGCCGCGCGCCATCCCCGGATCGACCCGCGCTTCACCATCAACGAAGGCGCCGCGCAGGATTTTCGCTGGCCCGAGATGTTCCATGCGATGGGCTGCGCGCCTGCCGGAATGGGCAACATGTATGTCTTCCACGGCATCTTCGACCTCGCCCGCACGGCCGGTTGCGACCGCCTGCTGGTTGGCGAATGGGGTAACTTTACCTTCAGCGATCGTGGTGACTGGGGCTTCGTCGAATACCTGCTGACGGGCCGCTGGCGGCAACTGTGGTTGGCACTGCGTGATCACCCCAACGACAGCCGCAGCATGATCCGCAAGTTCGTCGCGCTCAGCCTGGTGCCGCTGCTGCCCGTTCCGGCCTGGAAGGTCTGGAAAAAAGTCTGGCACCCGCGCGAGGAGCTGCCGCTGGAGAAGATGTCTCCGTTGCGCGCCGAATACCGTCGCGCCAGCGGGGTCGAGGAACGGGGCCGTGCCAAGGGCTTCGTCTTTGGCCGCAACCAGCCGCGCACCGCGCTCCAGGCGCGCGCCCAGTTGTTCGCCAACACCGACGGCGAGGGCGCCGAGATTTTCCAGGGGTTCGAGCAGCTCTATGGGGTCGAGCAGCGCGATCCTTATGCCTATCGCCCATTCGCCGAATTCTGCCTGGGGCTGCCGACCGATATGTTCCTGCGCGATGGTGAGCGGCGCTGGCTGGCCAAGCAGATGGCAGCCGGGACGATGCCCGAAGAACAGCGCATCAACCGCCTCAACGGCCGTTGGGATGCCGACTGGCACTTGCGGATCGGGCGCAAGCGCGACGAATGGCGCACTTCGCTCGAAGCCATCGGGCGCGATCCGCGGTTGAGCGGGATGATCGACACCGAACGCCTGATCCGCGCGCTCGACGATTTTCCGGCACGCACCTCGAACGATCCGGGCGTATGGCAGGAAATCGAGATGGGCGTCCCGTTCGCGTTGATCGCGGCGCGCTTTATCAACCACGTCGAAGGACGCAACGACCTCTGACTGCGATGGCGCTATGACCCGGATGGAGACTGAGGCGCGGCAGGCGCTGTTAAAGCTGCTCGGCGGCACCTGGCCCATGAGCCATGTTTCCGCGCAGGCGTGGCCGCGGCTGGCGGAAATAGCGCGCGATCACCGGCTCGAGCCATTGCTTTGCTGGCAGGCCGAGCGCGGCGCTTGGCCGGTTCCTGACACGACAGCCGCAGCATGGCGCGCGGCCCGGCGCGAAGCCGCGATCGCGGCGCTGGCGCAGCAGGCGGCGTTGCGGCTGGCGCTGGCTACACTGGGCGAGGCTGGGATCGCGGCGGTTGCGCTCAAGGGCGTGGCGCTGGCCTGGAAGCACTATCCCGAAGCCGCGCTGCGGCCGATGCGCGATATCGACCTGCTGGTGCCCGAGGCGCGCGCGATCGAGGCTTTCGCAATACTGGCCGCAGCCGGGTTCGTGTCCGAAACCGACGACGCGGCGATTTTGCGCCAGGCGCTGGTCGACGACCACCAGCTTCCCGCCCAATATCACCCCGCGCTGAGGGTGACGATCGAGCTGCATCATCGTCTGAGCGACCCGCCGCACCGGCGCGGCTATCGCGTGCCGCAGATCGATCCGGCGGGCGTGTTGGCGCGCGCGGTTGCGGTCGATTGTGGCGGGGCGATGATCGCCTGTCCGGCGCCGCAGGATCTGGCCACGCACCTGATCGTCCACGCGCTCTACGGCCACCGCCTCGATTGCGGGCCGCTGGTTCTGGCCGACCTCCATTTCCTCGCTTTGGGCGACGCGGTGAACTGGGCCGCGCTGCGCAATCAAGCCGAACGTGACGGTTGGGCGCGCGGCCTCGACTTGGTGCTGGCGCTGGTCGAGCGCAGTTTCGGCTCCCTGCCCGCACCGCTTGCCTATCCGCCACCGCCTGCGGTGCTGGATGCAGCACAGGCGGCGCTGCTGCTCGATCCCGCGGCGCGCGGGCAGGCCGAGGCGCTGAGCGATTTTGCCGCCGCGCAGTCCGCCCTCGCGCTGGCCCGCGCCGTGCTGCGCCGCCTGATTCCCGATCCCCAGGTGGTCGCGCAGGAAGGCGGAGGCCGCCCGCTCTGGGCATTCTGGCCGGGGTGGGTCGTCCGCCGCCTGGCCCGCTCGTTTCGCCAGCGGGGTCACGCGCCCGAGGCCCGCGCCGCCGCCGAAGTCATGCGCTGGATCCAGGCCTGAACGCCCAATTCAGCAGCGATTAAGCGCCCAAACGCCATTTGCCGGACAGGCGCGTGATCGAGCTCGCCGCTTGAACCGCGTGAAAAACCGCCCCATCTGGGCGCGCGCCCTTGATCAACAATTCGGGAATTTTGCCATGATCCTGCCGAGACGTCTTAGCGCCACGGCCTTTACTCTTGCCGCCACCGCCGCGTTTGCCGCGCCCGCTGCGGCGGCGCCTGCGGATTGCAAGGGCGAGCCCAGCGACACCTGGCTCACCGTTTCGATCGAGGGCCTGCGTAACGGCAACGGGCTGGTCACCGTGGCGCTCTATCCCGACGATTCGCGCCAGTTCCTCGCCAAGGGCGGCACGCTCAAGAACAGCCGCTTCGATGCCAGCGCCCCGGTGACTCGCGCCTGCGTGTTCGTCCCCAAGCCGGGGGTCTATGTGATCGCGGTCTATCACGACGAGGATTCGAGCCAAAAGCTCAACCGCAGCGGGTTTGGGCTGCCGACCGAAGGCTATGGCTTTTCCAACAACCCGGCGACGCTGGCGGGGCTCCCCGCGTTCCGTTCGGTGCGGCTCAACGTGCCCAAGACCGGGCTGACCACGCATGTCCGGATGAAGTACCCTTAAACTGCGTTAGAAGCTGGGGCCATAACTGGGGATAGCGCGCCGCGCCCCTTGCGGGCGGATCAGCGAGGGTTATCTTGAGCTTACCGGAGCGAACCGCCCCGGCTGCGAAAGGAGCGCATGGCCCGCAAACCCGCTCGCGCCTATGAATCGGCGCATTCCCGGCCCGAAGACATGCGCAGCGCCAGCCGCCGCGCCCGGGCCGAACTGGAGTTCGACGAACCCGGCGTGCTCGGCGCGCTGTTCGGCCAGTTCGATGCCAACCTGGTCCAGCTCGAAAACCGGCTCGGCGTGTATATCGCGGCGCGCGGCAACCATGTTCAGATCGAGGGGACCGAGGACGCGGTGGCGCGCGCGCGCGATGTCCTCAAAGGGCTCCATCAGCGGCTGATCGCAGGGCTGGAAATCGACGCCGGGGCGGTCGAGGCGCTGATCGCGATGTCGTCGGAACCCACGCTGGAAGGGATCGTCGGCGGGATCGAGGGCCTTGGTATCGGGAACCCCCCGATCATGATCCGCACCCGCCGCAAGACCATTGTTCCGCGCAGCGCGATGCAGATCGACTACATGCGCGCGCTGGCGAGCCACGACATCATCTTTGCGTTGGGCCCGGCGGGCACCGGCAAGACTTATCTCGCGGTCGCGCAGGCGGTCAGTCAGCTGATGACCGGCAGCGTCCAGCGCCTGATCCTGAGCCGCCCGGCGGTGGAAGCCGGGGAGCGGCTCGGGTTCCTGCCCGGCGACATGAAGGAGAAGGTCGATCCGTACCTGCGCCCGCTGTATGATGCGCTGTACGATTGCATGCCCCCCGAACAGGTCGAGCGCCGGATGGCCAGCGGCGAGATCGAGGTCGCTCCGATCGCGTTCATGCGTGGGCGCACCCTGGCCGATGCGTTCGTGATCCTCGACGAGGCGCAGAACACCACGCCCGCGCAGATGAAGATGTTCCTCACCCGGTTCGGCCAGAACAGCCGGATGGTGGTGTGTGGCGATCCGCGCCAGGTCGATATCCCCGGCGGCGATGCGATGAGCGGGCTGAAAGACGCGGTCGAACGGCTGGAGGGCGTCGAAGGCCTCGCCACCATCCGCTTCACCCGCGCCGACGTAGTCCGCCACCCGATCGTCGGGCGGATTGTCGAGGCGTATGAGGGGGATGGGGCGTGAGGCATTTCGCGCGGGGCCTTCGACAGGCTCAGGCTGAGCGGAGCTTTTTCTGTAACAGCCTTGTCTCCTCACCCGCTCATGCTGAGCCTGTCGAAGCACGAAAGCTGACCTTGCCCCCCACATGACCGCCCCCACGTTGGAACTCGATGTCGACCCGATATGGGGCGACGCCACCGATTGGGAGGCACTGGCCGCGCGCGCAGCCGGGGTGACGGCGCAAGTCGCACCCGAACTGGCGCACGACAACCTCCTCGTCAGCCTGGTGCTGGGCGACGATGGCGAAGTCCAAACGCTCAACCAGCAGTGGCGCGCCAAGGACCAGCCGACCAACGTCCTGTCGTTCCCGATGCTCAGCCGCGCCGAGGTGCTCCACGCCGCGGCGGATGATGCGCACGAGGGTATGCTCGGCGATCTGATCCTGGCCCACGGGGTCTGCACCCGCGAGGCGGCGGACAAAGCCATCGCGATGGCCGACCATGCCGCGCACCTGATCGTCCACGGCCTGCTCCATCTGGCGGGCTACGATCACGCGACCGGCGAGGCGGCGGCGCAGGCGATGGAGGCGCTGGAAACGAAGGCCCTTGCGCTGATGGGTATCGCGGACCCATATTGCGACGCAGCATGATGGGGAGTTCCTGAGACATGGCCGATACGGCCAGCGCGAGCGGCGAAAGTCGCTCGGGAGACAGTGATAGTAGGGGCGGCGAAACCCGCAGCGCGCTATGGCGCACGCTCAAGACCGCATTGTTCGGGCGCGGCGAGGGCGACCAGTCGCTGCGCGCCCAGCTTGAAGAAGCGATCGACGAGCACGAGGACGATCCCGGCGATGCGGTGGGCGACCTTTCTCCGATCGAACGTCAGATGGTCCGCAACCTGCTCCATTTCAGCGAGCACGATGCCGACGACGTCGCCATCCCGCGCGGCGAGATCGTCGCCGTCCCTGCGTCCGCCAGCTTCGCCGAACTGGTCGCCACCTTTGCCGAGCACGGCCACAGCCGGATGCCGGTCTTTGGCGATTCGCTCGATGAGATCGTCGGCATGATTCACATCAAGGATGTGTTCGCGATCATCGCCGGTGCAAAACCCGCGCCCAAGGACTGGAGCCCGCTGATGCGCCAGCCGCTGTTCGTGCCCCAGGCGCGCGGCGCGCTCGACGTGCTGGCCGACATGCGCGCCAGCCGCACCCACCTGGCGATCGTGATCGACGAGTATTCGGGCACCGACGGGATCGTCACGATCGAGGATCTGGTCGAAGAAATCGTCGGCGATATCGAGGACGAGCACGACGATGCCCCCCAGGCGCTGCTGGTCCGCCTGTCCGCGCTCGAATGGGACGCCGATGCCCGCGCCGAACTCGACGATGTCGCGACCGAGGTCGATCCACGATTGGCCGAGGTCGACGAGGATATCGACACGATTGGTGGGTTGGCGGTGGTGCTGGCGGGCCAGGTTCCCCCGGTCGGCACGATCCTCGATCACCCGAGCGGCTGGCGCCTCGAAGTCACCGCGGGCGACGAGCGGCGGGTTGATCGCCTCCGCCTGCACGCCCCGTCCCACCCCGAACTGAGCGCCTGACGGGAACGCGATGCCGATGCGCCGCCTCCCGCCCCTGCGCTCGCTCGAAGCCTTCGTGCGCGTTGTCCGGCTCGGCTCGGCCAAGGCTGCTGCGGGCGAACTGGGGCTGACACCCTCGGCATTGTCGCGCCGGATCGGCCAGCTCGAGCTGTTCGTCGGCAAGAAGCTGTTCCTGCGCGCGCACCAGCAGATGAAGCTCAACGATGCGGGCGAGGCGTTTTACGACACCGTCGCCCCGGTACTGGAGGAACTGGCCGACAAGATCGCCGACCAGATGGACGACAGCCGGATCCTGCGGATGCGGCTGGGGCTGCCTCCGCTGTTCGGCAGCCAGCGCCTGTTTCCGCGGCTGCCCGAGTTGCGCCGGATGTACCCGCTGCTTCACATCGACATCGATTCGATGCCGCATGCCGAGGCCAAGCTGGGCGATACGATTGACGCCGCGATCGTGCTGAGCGAGCGGCCCGATCCCGCGCTCCATGCGGTGCGGCTCGATCACAACCGGGTCTATGCGATCACCTCGCGGGTGCTCGCCGACGAGATCGGGGCCGAGCCGGATGTGGCCCGGCTCTCCAAGCAGACCTTTATGATCCATAACGAACTGCCGCTCAGCTTCGATGCGTGGAAGGACGCGATGGGGCTGGACGGGCTTCAGCCCGCGGCGATCGATCACTATGATTCGGGGCCGCTGATCCTCGAGGCCGCCGCGCAAGGACTGGGCATCGCGATCATGCACGACGATCACTTCACCCGTGCCCACGACGACCGCCTCGCCCGACTGTTCGATATCGAAGTGGCCAGCCCCTACAGCTACTGGTTCGTCTGCCGCCCCCGCGCGCTCGAAACCCGGCCCGTGCGGCTGTTCCACGATTGGCTGGTCAAGGCGGGGCTTTAGTCAGCTTGTCCCCAGCGCCTGCGCAGGCGATCCCAGCACCTCTTCGCGCAGTTTTGCCGACTGAACGAACAGCGGCATGTCGAGTTTGAGGAACGAACCGGGCGACATCCCCAGGAAATCGTGCGCATCGTGGACGAAGTGCGAATAGTCGGTGTAGCCGGGATCGATCGCGGTGGTCCGATCGTGCGGTTCGGCCCGGCGGATCGCGTGAAGCGAGCGGAAGAAACGGGCGCGGCGCAGCAGCACCTTGGGGGGAAAGCCGAAGGCGCGCGCGGCCAGCCGCTCAAGCGAGCGCGTAGTTATGCCGACCCGAATCGCCAGCGCGCTGATGGTGGTGCTCGCGGGATCGAGCAGCGCGGCGTCGAGGCGGATGATCGCCGGATCGAGCCGGGTCGGGCGGGCCATCGCCCCGATCAGGAAGGCGTCAAGCAGGATCGGCAGCACGTCGTCGCTGGCGGCGCCGCACAACAGCGGGCGCAGCGCGGCCACGGTGCCGCCGAACACCGCTGCGCAATCCCCCACCCGATTCGCCCAGTCGGCTGCGGGTGCCCTGCTCAACCGAGCCCAGCCGAGCGGGGTCAGACCCGCCCCGACGACGATGCCCGATCCGCTTTCGGACCAAGTTACATGGCTGCTCGGCCCAAACAGCGCGCATCCGCCAACCGGCTGCCACTCCGCCTCGCCGACGCGGACGCGCCATTGAGTTGCGGGGGTGAGGAGAAAGCGCAAATTCGCCCAGGCCGGCTGAAACACATCGTGGTGCGGCTTGGCTGGCGGAGTCTCGATCGCATAAAGATGGTAGCCGCTGACCAGTCCGGCCAGTGCCAGCGCAGGCTTCCAGTATCGCATACGTTGGTCGCCCGGCAGGCGACAGAGGGGCGTTCCTCCCGGCGCTGGTTTCGCGCCGATCAATTTGCGCACTCGGTCATACTGACCGAACCCCAAGGTGGCCCACCAGGTTCCGCGCAATCGTCCGCGTTAGCTGTCCGTCGAATTGGAGGTCTTGCTCGGGCGGCACGGAGATTCTCCCTTGGTGAGCGTGGGGACATAGCGGCTTCCACCCGATTGACCTCATCCGCTCGCGCTGCCACCGCGCGCAGCGATGACCGCGCATAAATCGGGCGACCCGACCACGATCAACCGGCTTTATGGCCGCGCCAAGGGCAAACCGTTGCGCGCGGGCCAGCAGGGCCTGGTCGATACCCTGCTGCCGCAAATCGCGGTGCCCGTCGATGGCCCGGTGACCGCCGAACGCCTGTTCGGAGACGCCGAAGGTCAGGGGCGCCCGCTCCATTTCGAGATCGGGTTTGGCGGGGGCGAGCACCTGGCGTTTCGTGCCGACCTGCTGCCCGATCACGGCTTCATCGGCGCCGAACCGTTCCTCAACGGCGTCGCCCAGGCGCTGGTCCATGTCGGCGGCGGCGATCCCCGGCAAAAGGGGGGCACGAACGCCGCGCTCGGCAACGTCCGCATCCACCACGGCGACGCGCTGGAGGTGCTGGCGCGGATTCCCGATGCGGCGCTGAGCTTCGTCTATCTGCTCCACCCCGATCCGTGGCCCAAGGCGCGTCACGCCAAGCGACGGATGATCAATGATGGCCCGCTGCGGCTGATCGCAGCCAAGCTCAAACCCGGCGGCGAGTTTCGTTTCGGTACCGACCACCCGGTCTATCTGCGCCACGCGCTGATGGTGATGCGGCGGTTCTGCACAGGGCCGGGCGCGGATTTCGAATGGCAGGTCGATGGGCCCGCAACCTGGCAGCAGCGCCCCGGCGGCTGGCCCGAAACCCGCTATGAAGCCAAAGCCCGCACGCTCGGGCACGAGGTCTGGTATTTCCGATTTCGGCGTATTTGAAGGTAGCTCTGGCGTAGAAAAACCCTGTTTTCTGTGGTTTAACCTGCGCTATGTATTCGTCAAGATCAACGGCGAGCGGCACTACCTGTGGCGCGCAGTCGATCACGAGGGCGAGATCCTGGAGAGTTTCGTCACGAAAAAACGAGATAAGACAGCGGCTTTGGCCTTTCTCAAGAAGGCTTTGAAGCGGCATGGTCGCGCCGAAACAATCGTCACCGATGGTTTGCGCTCGTACCTTGCGGCAATGCGCGAACCGGGCAATCTGGATCGTCGCGAGGTGGGGCGCTGGAAGAACAATCGGGCGGAGAACAGCCATCTGCCATTCCGACGACGCGAACAAGCGATGCTGCGATTTCGCCGAATGAAATCGCCACAGAAGTTCGCCTCTGTCCACGCCGGTCTGCACAACCATTTCAACTCGGAGCGTCACCTCGTCGATCGTCAGGCCTACAAGCTGCGTCGCTCGGTCGCCTTGGCCGAGTGGCAGTCGCTTGCAAGCTGAAGGCTGCCCTCGTGGGCTTCGTGCGCCAATCGGAGACGAGTTGCGGGTAGACTGACAGCACCCGCCCGACTGATCAGCGCCAACGCACAGCGCGATTGGGGTGCGATGTCGATGGCGTGGCGCAGCGCGATATGCGGCTGGCGCCTGCCGCCGCGCGAAAAGGCCAGCAGGCGATCGCGCTGCCGCGTCACCACCAGCCCGGCCCAGCCATAGGCCCGGTTCTGGGTGAGCAGCGCGGGGTCCAGCCCGGCCACCAGCGGCGCGGCGTCCTGCCACCCACGCTCAACCTGCAAGGCGGCGCAGGGTTCGGGCGGGGGCTCGTCGATGGCGCATTTCGGCAGGCGTCCCATCAGACAGACGGCGCCGCTGTCGGGCGCGAAGGCCAGGTCAGGGAAACCGAACAGCAGATGCCCAAGTTCGTGCGCGATCACCGTTTTGGACGCATCTTCGGCGACGGCGGCGTACGGTTGTCCACCCGGCAGCGTCCAGCTGTGCGGCCTGGTGCCGCGCATCCCGATGAATAGCAGCGGCAGCCCCTGGGGATATCGGGCACCGGCGCAACGGGCCAGCGCCGCGCGTGCGGAGGAATAGGGGCCGGCCAGCGCCAGCCGGTCTTCGGGAGGCAGCCCGGCATCGGGAGCGGTTTCCAGTCCAATGGTCAGGCGGCCCCTGGCCAGGCTCTCGAACCAGCGCGCAACCCATTCGATCCGCTCCAGCGTCGCAGTGCTGGCCTCGTGCGGCACCACCAGCAGCCGCAGCGGTGTTTCCCTCAAAAGCTCCACTCTTCGACCGACGTGCCATCCGGCAACCGCTGCTCGCGCCACAGCGTCCCGCCCGCCACGGCCTGCCCATAGCGTACCGCGTGGACCACGGTGGCGCTGGCTGCCGCGACCCGTTCAGCGGCGGCGTCATAGTCGGTCGCCTTCGCGCCATCGCTGCGTATGGTCAGGCCATAGCGTCCGGTCGGCAACGCGCGGAATGGCACGACCTGCCCCGTCGCGGAGTTCAGCGGCAGTCTCAGATAGCCCCAGTCGTCGAGTTGTGCGGAGGTAAAGGCGGCCAGTTTGCTGCGGGTGACGCGGACCGTGCGCACTTCGTCCGTTCGCCGCAGATCGAAGGCCGGCTCGCCGATCCGCTCGGGGGTCAACCAGGGCCGGGTCTGGTCCGGATTGGCGACGCCCAGCGCCGCTTTATTGACAAGCAGGCTCAAACTGCCGGTCAGCCCTTCCACGAACAGCACGCCATCGACGAAAGCGGCCACGCCGATCGGCCCGGTGGCGATGGTCGCGAATTGCTGGTTGAGCCGATCGACCACCT
>JANMPV010000269.1:0-5179 GCA_031370045.1 Novosphingobium sp.
TGGAGCGCGCCGTGGACCGCGCGGCCATCGACTATGACACCCCCGCCGACCCCGGTGCCGATAGTCAGATAGATCAGGCTCGAGCAGCCCTGCCCCGCGCCCCAGCGGTGTTCGGCAAGCGCGGCGGCGTTGACATCGGTATCGATCCCCACCGGACAGGCAACTCGCCCGGCCAGCGCGGCGAGCACCGGCGCCCCGCTCCAGCCGGGCTTGGTGGTCGCCAGAATTTCGCCATGGTCGGCAGCCATGGGATCGAGTCGGACCGGCCCGAAACTGGCGACCCCCAGGCCGGCGAAAGCCTTGCGCTGCGGATGATCTGCCAGCCAATCACCAAGCGCGCGCAAGGTCCGATCGGGATCGGTGGTCAGTACCAGATGCCGATCGAGGATGCGGCGCTTTTGCCAGACAAGCGCGATCGCTTTGGTGCCGCCCAGCTCGACTCCGGCAAGCACCGGCTCAGCCATCCGCCTGCGCCTCCGCACCGCCGGCACGTTGCACCTGCGAGGTTTCGCTGCTCCATCCTGCCGACGGTCGCTGCTCTGACTGGGCCTCAGGGATCAAACCGCGCACCCGCTGGCAGAACCGGCGCAGGCAGACCTCTTTGTCCGAGAGCGGCCCGCCGGTGAAGCTGCGCGAGGCCATGCCCTGCTGGACGCGTGCAATCAACACCGTGTCTTCGGCGTTGACCTGACGGTTGATCCGCCAGTTCAGATAGCGCGCCGCCTTCATCTCGCGGTGCCAGCGCGGCGGTGCGTCGGCGTCTGGGACGGCATAGCTGATCTCGCGGATCAGGCTTTGGGTCGGCGAGACCGGAAGCCACTGCATGAAATCGATCTGGTCGGGGTAAATGTCGAAGGCGATGTTGGGCCACAGCTTGAAGTAAAGCCAGCCGCGCCGGCGGTCCGCTGGCAGGTGCGGCACTGCGGGGAGCAGCCGCTGATAGGCGCGCTCGGACCAGTTGGGCGATGGCCGGTCCTGCAACTCACCCCACATCCGGTCGACATGCTCCGCCGCCTCGACGCCATAGCTTTTGCCGAACAGGCGGGTGAGGCCGGGATGGGCGACCGGGATGTGGAGGCCATCGGAATAGTTGTCGCCGATGCACTTCCAGTTGACCGCACGTCGCCGCAGGGTCACGCGGCCCAGCGCCCGCAGCTCCTCGAACCGATAAGGTTCGATCATCGCTTCGTAGGGTGCCATCATCTCCGCGACGCTGGGGCCTTTGCCAGCCAGACGGACGAAAACGAAGCCGCGCCAGCTCTCCAGGTCCACCGAGGCAAGGCCATGCAGTGCCCGGTCGAGGCCAGGATAGCTCGCGCTGTCGGGCACCCCGACGAGCGATCCGTCGAGCTCGTAGGTCCAGGCGTGATAGGGGCAGACGAACTTGTGCGCGCAGCCGTTGTCGCCATCGACCAGACGCGAGCCGCGGTGGCGACAGACATTGGCAAAGGCGCGCAACTCGCCGTCCGCGCCGCGTACTACGATCACGCTTTCGCCAAGAATTTCGAGCGTGTGCCAATCACCCGGGTTAGCCACGTCACTTTGATGACAGACGATCTGCCAGCTCGACGCGAAAATCCGGTCACGTTCGAGCGCGAAGAACTCGGGATCGCGATAGGTCCAGGCGGGCAGCGACCGGCCTGCGAGCGGATCGGGGATTCCCTTATCAGGCGGCATGGGGAACCTCGGTCGTTGCCAGCATCCGCTCGCGGCGCGCCCACCAGTAGAGCGGAAGCCCCGCGACCATCAGCACCAGGCTGAGTGCGCTGGGAACGATCCCCGCCCCCCACAGCGTGGCGACCGCAAACACCGCCCCGACCGCCGCGACGGGTCGCGCGACATTCAGCTTCAACGCGGCCAGCGCACACGCGAGGTAAAACCACAGTGATGCCGAAGTGGCGAGCAGCAGAAGAAATTCGAACAGCCCCCGGAGGCTGCGGCTGGCGTTCAGCGCCGCCATCACCGTGCAGGCCGAAGCGGAAACCAGCAGCGCACGGCGGGCCACGCCGCGTCCGTCGAGCACGCCGAACCACGCAGGCAGCAGCCCCTTGGCGGCCATGCTGCGCACCAGCTCGCCCTGAACAAGGGTCCAGCCGTTGAGCGCGCCAACACAGCTGACGATCGCAAACACCGCGACCAGTGCCGCCGGGCCGCCGCTCCAGAACTTTTCGATGAAGGTCGCGAACGGTGCCGGAGAGGTGCTGGCGACGGCTTGCGGCAGCATCAGGGCAATCGCCGAGCTGCCCAGCAGATAGAGCAATCCGGTCAGCGCCGTGCCCCCCAAGGTAGCCTGCGGCACCGTCACTTGCGGATTGCGCACCCGCGCGGTTGCAAAGCTCGCCGCTTCGAAACCCAGCAGCGCGAACATCGTCAGGGCTGCGGCTGAGCCTAGCGCATCGACCGAAATCGCCGATACCTCGAATGGCGCGAGCCTGGCATCACCGCCCGCCAGCGCGCCAGCCGCAAGCCCGATCACCAGCACCAGCGGGATCAGCTTGATCACCGTCGTCACCCCCTGGATGGCCCCCGCCGAGCGGATCCCTCGCAGGTTGAGGAGCGTAATCGTCCACACCACCCCCACCGCCAGCGCGGCCGGGAGGAAGGCTTGCGCGGCAAGCGACGGCATCAGGCTCGAAAGATAGCTGATCGCGGCCACCGCCAGCGTCACCAGCGCGGTGAGGTTCGAGACCAGATAAATCCAGCTGAGCAGGAACGCGGGCACATCGCCGAAAGCCCGGTGGACGAACCCGACCGCTCCGTCAGCCTCGGGCAGCGCCCTGGCCAGCCGCGCGAAGACCAAGGCAAGCACCAGCGCCCCGGCAAT
The DNA here is from genome assembly GCA_031370045.1 of Novosphingobium sp. Lineage (GTDB taxonomy): Bacteria > Pseudomonadota > Alphaproteobacteria > Sphingomonadales > Sphingomonadaceae > Novosphingobium. The sequence continues at coordinate 2,825 of JANMPV010000269.1, forward strand.
CGTGACGATCCATCCCCCGACCGCGTTCCAGCCATAGGGCGCCAGGCTGGCCGGGAGCAGAAACACGCCCGAACCGATCATGTTGCCGACGACCAGCGCGATGGCAGCGACAAGACCCAGCTGGCGTCCGGGGGGCGATGCATGTTCGGCGATACGAACCATTTCCCTTCCGCAGCCTCATCTCGTGCCGGACGATGAATTTCCGGCGCCGCGCCGTCAAACTAAGCGCGAAGCTATGGCAGGTTCAACCCCGGCGTGGCTCCAGCGATACCGGCCAGCCCTACCCAGACCTACACGGCAATGACCCGATCACCCCTGCAAGCAGCGAGAAAAAACAGACGCTGCCGCAGACGGGCACTCGTCCGGTTAGCCCGGAGCCGTGGCCGTTGGAGTTGGAATAGGAGAGCGAAACGACTTCGAGGCCCTCCCCCGGTCTGGGAAAGGGCCTCGTGAGCCGGATACCAAGCTCGCCGGTCTAGCGAGCTTCGTTCCGCCGGCCTCGTCTTAGAACTTGACGCTGGCCTCGACAAACACCTGCCGACCGCGGTTCTGGTTGAGGACGATGTCGTCGCCCTTCGGCACGCCGAAGGGATTGGTTGGGGCGAGGAAGGGACGGCCACCCGAGGTCTGGGTGATAACCTTGTCGGCGATGTTGATGCCTACGAGCGCGATCCGCCAGCGGTCGTCGCGATCGCCGAACGAAATCCGCCCGTCGAACATGGTCCACGCCTTCTGCACATAGTCGGCAGGAGAGGTGTTGTTGGTGAAGTACCTCGACGAAAAGGACATGTTGCCGCCCGCCTGGAACGACAGGCTGTCGCCCACCGGCGCAGTATAGTCGAACGCGACGTTGCCGGAGAATTTCGGCGCGCGCCCAACCTTGCGGCCCCTGAGGTTGATGTCGTCGGCGGTATTCGCAAGACCGTCGGGACCGGGGTTGAAAAAGTCCTTGCTGTATTTGCCGTCGAGATAGGCCAGCGCGGTCGAGAAGTTGAGCCCCTGGAGCGGGGTCCGCCAGCGCGCTTCAAGATCGAAACCCTTGGTCGTCACTTCGCCCGCATTCTGGGTGATGAACTGGATGGTGGTGGCGTTGAAGGTCTGCACCTGCAGATCCTTGAACTTATAATAATATGCCGTGCCGTTCAAAGTCAGGCTTCGCCCCGCCAGTTGCGACTTGAACCCGATTTCGCCACCTTTGGCCTTTTCCGACTTGTAGATCAGCGTACCGAAATTGCCAGAGAGTGCCGCTTGGCTAAGGCTGTTGGTCGGAAGTGCGCTGTTATCGATCCCGCCCGATTTGTAGCCGGTCTTATATGACGCGAAGACGTTGACGTCAGGCGTGATCTTGTATTTGATCGTCGCCTCGGGCGAGTAGTTGCTATCCTTAAACTTGATCGGTCCCGAATAAAATCCGCTCTTCAGGAAAGCCGGGCTCGCTGATAGGAACGCGTGGACGTAAGGAACACGGATGGTGTTGATCTTCGTCTCGTCGGTGTAGCGAACCCCGCCCGAAATCTCGAGTTGCTCGGTCGGTTTGTAGGTCAAGCTGCCGAACACCGATGCTGCGTCGGTCTTGGTGGTGTGGACTTTCTTGTAGTCGAAGGTGTAGCCGGTGACCGGATCGGGCGCGATCAGCGAAATGTTGGCCGCCTGCTGTGAGGTATCGAAAATAAACCTGCGGTTCTCGACGAAGCCGCCGACCAGAAAATTGAGCGGTCCGTCGAAGTTACTCGCGAGCCGGATTTCCTGGCTATACTGCCTGAGCGCGTTGCGGGGATCACTGGAACCGACCCCCAACGGAACACCCGGGCCATTGGTTGCGGCAAGTGCCGGGGTGCGCGAAAGGCCGCCACCGATGGCGTTACCGATCGGCGAGAAAGCCGGCCCGACCCCGCCATAAGAGTAGCTATCGACGTCGGTCGCATCGAGATTGACGTAACCCGAGACCGCGGTGATTTTCAGCGCATCGGTAACGTCGAGGTCGAACCGCAAGCGTCCGAAATAGAGGTTGGATACACCGAACGGCTTACCGTTGAACCCCACCGCCTTTGAGGGCACCGGCACGGACCTGGACAGCGCCGCGGCAGGGTCGCCCAGGAAATAGCGCTGGTCCTTGATGTTGCAGTTATAGCCGGCGGGGATCGCGACCAGGCCCCCGAGCAAGTAGATTTCGTCGGCGCGGCCATTAGCTCCGCAGAAGACTTCCGACTGAGCGATCGCGCCGTCATTCTCGTCATGGACGTACTGGAACTTGAGGTTGGCGGTAAAGCGATCCTGCGGCTGCCAGTTGATCGTCCCGCGGGCGACGATGTCTTTGAGTGTGCGCGGGTTGTTGACCGCCGGAGTCCCCGCTTG
>JANMPV010000283.1:0-2785 GCA_031370045.1 Novosphingobium sp.
TGGCGACGCGGTTCGGCACGCTCGATTTCGCCGGCGGGATCGTGGTCCACACCACCGCCGGGGTCTCCGCGCTGGTCGCGGTGCTGCTGCTCGGCAAGCGCCAGGGCTTTCCCAAGACGCTGATGTTGCCGCACAGCCCGGCATTGACGATGGCCGGGGCGGCGCTGCTGTGGATGGGCTGGTTCGGCTTCAACGGCGGCTCCGCGCTCGCCGCCAACGACGACGCCGCCAGCGCGATCATCAACACGCACATTGCGGCGAGCATGGCCGCGCTGGCGTGGCTGGCGATCGAAAAATGGAAAGTCGGCAAGCCCACCAGCGTCGGCTTCGCGACCGGTGCGATCGCGGGCCTTGCGACGGTGACCCCGGCCGCCGGGTTCATCTCGCCTGCCGCAGCCATGGCCTTCGGGGTGGTCGCCGCATCGGTATGCTACGCCGCTATCCAGCTGGTCAAACAGCGCCTCAAGATCGACGACAGCCTCGATGTGTTCGCGGTCCACGGCGTGGGCGGGATGGTCGGCTCGATCCTGCTGGCGTTCTTCCTCCACCCCGCGCTGGGCGGGACCGGCTATGCCGAGGGAATGGGCATGACAAGCCAGCTCGGCGCGCAGTTCGCGGGCGTCGGCGTGGTCGCGCTGTGGAGCGCGGTAGCCACCGCCATCGTCGCGCTGGCGGTGTCGATGCTGATCCCGATGCGGGTGAGCGAGGACGAGGAACGCGACGGCCTCGATTTGGCGAGCCACGGCGAGCGGGCGTGGGAGTTCGATTGAGGGCGACGTCCAACTCATCGTTTGAATTTTGTAGCACCCAGTGCTACGTGAGCTTGTGACTTTGCGCTTCAAGAGTGACGCCTTCGAGGCGATTCATGCGTCGGCCAAGGCGCTGCACAAGGTCGGCGTATTCGACAAAGCGACGATGCGCGATTTCGACGAGGCCTGCCTCTCGCCCCTACCCGACTTCGCCCCGCGCGACATCCGCCGTCTGCGGGAAGCGAACAAGGTCAGCCAGCCGGTGTTTGCGCGCTATCTCAACACCAGCGAGTCGACGGTGGAGAAGTGGGAGACTGGCGCCAAACGGCCGAGCGGGATGGCGCTGAAGCTCCTGGCGATCGTGGAGAAGCATGGGTTAGGAATGTTGGGTTGAGGTCGGTGTTCGTGGACCGCCCTCATGACACCGCGGAAACTTTCAAATTGCCACTGGCGAATAGCCATCCTTGCGATAGATGAGTTGCCCATGGTCCTCCACAGATGGCCAAACTACTCTGTCAGTCGAAGGCTCTGCCATCTGAAGATCAACTGAAACGCCAAGCAAGTCCGCTAGCTCGCCCTCCCAATTGACAGCTTCATACATGGCGTATGCCAAAACCTCGCCGGGATCGCTGCCAGTCAAGACATAGGCAATGTCAACATCACTACCTTCGAGAAAGTCGCCCCTGGCACGTGACCCGAAGAGATGCAGCTCGTGAATTCGATCCTTGCCAGTGGCCCAGTCCGCAGCTCGCCTACGCCAACCAACTGCCAATCCGTCCCTCACAGTTCGGACTTCATTTGGTTTGCTTCCTCCAAATGACCCTCAATCCCCCGTCAAAATCCGGTCCACTAACTGCTTCACCGTGGGCGTATAATTGTTCGAATAGAACGGGTCCTCCCTGAACCGGTACGCCGAATGCCCCGCGAACATCAGGTTGTCTTCGATCGGCTCGCCGTGGGCGATGTCCTGAAGGGTTTTCTGGATGCAGAAGCTGCGCGGGTCGGCCAGGCGGCCGGTGGTGAAATCGTCGTGGTCCTTCCATGACGAGAACCCGCAGTGCGACAGGCAGCCCATGCAATCCTTCTGATCCTGCTGGATCATCTCGCGTTCCGGCAAAGTGGTGAACACCATGGTGTCGTCGGGCGTACGCAGCGCGTGTTCGAAGCCTTGCGCGACCCACCCGCGGGCACGCTCGCGGTCCTTGGGGGCGACCCAGAAGTTCTTGCCCTTGACCCCGACGTCGAGCTGGACGGTGTGCTCGCCCGCCTCGACCCGCGAATACGGAATCTGGCGTTCGCTGCGCGCCTCAAGGCTGCGCAGGAAACGCGTCCGCACCGCCGAGGAATAAAACCCCGTCGGCGAAAACTTGTGGAGCAGCACGTCGCCCGGCTCGAGTTCGCGCAATGCGTCCTTCCAGCCCTGCGGGATCGGGCTTTCGTGGGTCAGCAGCGGGCGGGTGCCGAACTGGAAGGCGATCTGGCCAAGTTCGGGATTGTCGATCCAGTTGTCCCATTCGCGCAGGAACCAAACCCCGCCCGCCATGATGATCGGCACGTTCTCGGACACGCCTTCAAGCCGCATCGTATCGCGCAGCGCCTTGACCCGGGGAGAGGGATCCTCGGGCTTGAGCGGGTCTTCGGCATTGGACAGGCCGTTGTGGCCACCCGCCAGCCACGGGTCTTCATAGACCACCGCGCCGAGCAGTTCGGGAACCTTGTGGTAGGCGCGCTTCCACAACGCACGGAAGGCGCGCGCCGAGCTGATGATCGGCAGGTAGTGAACATTGTGGCGCTGGGCGATCTCGGACAGCTTGTACGGCATCCCAGCGCCGCAGGTGACCCCGGTAATGAGTCCCTTTGTTTGTTCGAGCACCGCTTCGAGGATCGGCTGCGCTCCGCCCATTTCCCACAGCACGTTGATATTGATCGCGCCCTGCCCGTTCGACATCTCGTGCGCCCGGCGGACCTGCTCGACCGCGCCTTCGACCGCATAGCGGATCAGCCGTTCGTGGCGTTCCTTGCGGGTCAGCTGGTCG
>JANMPV010000288.1:0-10722 GCA_031370045.1 Novosphingobium sp.
TTTTGCGCAACTGGTTGAGGAACATGTCCTGGAGATTCTGGCCCTTGCCCGAAGGCGGCGGCGAAGGACCGTCATCGACGATTGCTACTTCGGCTTCGGCTTCGGCCTCGGCTTCCTCGGCGGGAGTTTTCGCGCGGGCGCTGAGCGTGCGGGTGCCTGGCATGGTTATATGCTCCTTGGTTATTGGCCGACACCCTTGTGGATACCGGCAATCTGGTCACCGCTGCAAACGGATATTTCCGCATCGCGCCGGCAACCGGGTTTCTGCAGGTGAAACTTACCCCTTCGCCGCCATCGCGTAAATGCCGAAGCGCACAGCCGGTTCCGCTATTCTTCTTCGTCGCGCCCGCCGACCATCCCAAGCAGCTTGAGTTTGCGGTGGAGCGCAGACCGCTCCATCCCGATAAAACTCGCTGTTTTGGAGATGTTTCCGGAAAATCGACGGATCTGGACCTTGAGGTATTCGCGCTCGAAATTCTCGCGCGCCTCGCGCAGCGGCACCGCCATGAGCGATCCCGGGCCAGCTGAGGCTCCGGCCTCGCCGTTGACGATTTCGGCCGGGAGCATGTCGAGCTCGACGCGCGCCAGGCGCTCGCGCGGGGCGAGGATTACGGTGCGCTCAACCACATTGCGGAACTGGCGGACGTTGCCCGGCCAGTCGTAAGCCTGGAGCGCGGCGATTGCCTCGCTTGAGATCGCCGGGGGGGGCACCCCGTGGTCGGCGGCGTAGCGGGTGAAAAAATGGTCGGCGAGTACCGGGATGTCGTCGCGCCGCTCGGCCAGCGAAGGTACCGCAAGGGGCACAACGTTGAGCCGGTAGAACAGGTCTTCGCGAAACCGCCGTTCCTCGATTTCCTTGACGAGATCGCGCGAAGTCGCCGAAACCACGCGCACATCAACCCGGATCTGGCGGTGCCCGCCCACCCGCACGAACGCCTGCTCGGTCAGCACGCGCAGGATGCGCGCCTGACTGGACGCCGGCATGTCGGCCACTTCATCGAGAAACAGTGTGCCGCCATCGGCCATTTCGAGCAGCCCGGCACGGATCAGCTTGCCGCCCGCTTCCTCGCCGAACAGCTCCTGTTCGAACCGTTCTGAGGTTATCCGCGCCGAATTGACGGTGACGAACGCGTTTTCCGCGCGCCCGCTCCAGCTGTGCAGCAGCCGTGCCGCAACTTCCTTGCCAGCGCCTGCCGGTCCCGTGATCAGCAGGCGGCTGCCGGTGTTGGCAACGCGCTTGATCGTGGCGCGCACCGAATTGATCGAGGTGCTGTTGCCGGTGAATTCCTCGGCCATGCCAAAGCCTTCGCGCAACCGGGCATTTTCGCGGCGGAGACGCTCGGTCTCGGTGGCGCGCGCGACCAGCAGCAGCAGGCGTTCGCCCTCGAACGGCTTCTCAAGGAAATCCATTGCTCCGCGGCCGATTGCCGAGACCGCAGTATCGATGTTGCCGTGGCCCGAAAAGATGATCACCGGCAGCTGCGGCTCGCGCGCCTTGATCGCATCGAGAACTTCGAGCCCGTCCATCGGCGAACCGTGGAGCCACACGTCGAGCAGCACCAGGCTGGGCCGCCGCTCGTCCACTGCGGCCAGCGCCGAGGTGCTGTCAGCCGCTGTGCGGCAGCTATAGACCTCGTCGCTCAGCACACCGGCGACGAGGTCGCGGATGTCGCGCTCGTCATCGACGATCAGGATGTCGAGCGCCATCAGTTGGTCTCCGGGGGTTGGATTCGGGCTGCGTGGGGGTGGATCATTCGGCGGCGGCCTGGCCTTCGGCGGCGCGTGCCGGATCGCGAGCGAAGCTCATAGACACCACCGTGCCGCCGCCGGGCGCAGAAGCGAAGGCCATCTCGCCGCCGTGCTCCTCGACGATCTTGTTGACGATCGCCAGGCCCAGACCGGTGCCCTTCTCGCGCGTCGTCATGTAGGGTTCGAGGATGCGGTCGCGCTCGGTCGGCAGGCCGATGCCATTGTCGGTTACGGCTATCGTCAGCATCCGCTCATCGCCGCCCAGCGCGACGACGATCCGGCCGCGATAGTCTGGCTCGGCGTTGCGTTTGCGCGCGTCCACGGCTTCGGCGGCGTTCTTGAGCAAGTTGGTCATCGCCTGGCCGAACTGGTGGCGGTCGCATTCGAGCGGCGCATTGGCATCGCCGGTGAAATCGTAGTCGATCTGAGGGTGTGCGACTTCCTGAAGGAACAGTGCCTGGCGGGCGAGATCGCCAGCATCTTCTTCGCGGAACACCGGCTTGGGCAGGCGTGCGAAGCTGGAGAACTCGTCGACCATCTTGCGCAAGTCGCCGACCTGGCGAATGATCGTGCTGGTCAGGTCGTCGAACAATTCGGGATCGGTCTCGATCTGGCGGCCGAAGCGGCGGCGCAGGCGTTCGGTGGCGAGCTGGATCGGGGTCAGCGGGTTCTTGATCTCGTGCGCGATCCGCCGCGCGACGTCGGACCACGCCGCCTGGCGCTGATCGAGCAACTGGCGGGTAATGTCATCGAAGGTGATGACGAAGCCCGAGGGACCTTTGACCAGCTTGACCGCCAGGGTGAGCAGTTCCCCGCCCTTGCCATACTGGACGATCCCGCTCGATAAACCGGCCTCGGCCAGCGCCCACAGCTGCGGTGCCTCGTCGCCGAGCTTCATTCCCAGTGGCCCGGGCGTAGGACGATCGAGCAGCAATCGCTGAGCAGAACTGTTCATCAGCCGGACGGTGCCGTCGTGATCGGTCGAAACGATCCCCGCAGTGATCGATTCGACGATCGCCTCGATGAACGAGCGGCGATTTTCAAGCTGGGCATTGGCCCCGACCAGGTCCTGGGTCTGGCGATCGATCTGCTCGGTCATGCGGTTGAACGCGCGATTGAGCAGGCCGATCTCGTCTGCGCCGGTGCGATGCGGCACGCGCATTGCCAGGTTGCCCGAGGCGACGCGGCGCGCGGCGGAGACCAGCTCGGCCAGCGGCTCGACCTGTTGATCGGCAAAGCGCAGCGCGAACCACACCGACAGTGCGACCAGCGCCAGGCTGATCGAAAGCAGCGCGAGGTTGAAGCGCAATTGCAGGTTGCTCGCCCGCCGGGTGAGGACGTCATAGGCCTTGACCACGCTTTGCGCGCGCTTCCACTGGCTCAGCGCCAGCGCATCCGAACTGCGCGCGGCGTAAAGATAGACGCCCGAAGTGGGGTCGAGCACGGTCACTGCCTCGATCCGGTCGGGGCTGGCCGAGATGACCACCTGCTCGCCCTTGTCGAGGCGGGCAATCGTGGCGGGCGAGACCCGTTCGGCGCGGCGGTTTTCGGGATCGACAATCGCTGCGGTGCGCAACGAGCCGTCGGGTCCACGCTGGAGGATCGCGCTTTCGTTGAGGCGGCGGCTGACCACCTGGAACGAATAGCCCTCGGCAAATTCGGGGCTGACGATCTTGGCCTGGTTGAGATAGTCGCGCAGGTCCCCGGCCATCGCAACGGTCTCGTTGCCGACCTCGCGCTGGTTCTGGTCGTAATAGCCGGTAGCGAGCTTATTGGCGTTTTCCAGCAGCCCGCGCGAGCTGTCGGAAAACCAAAACTCGACTCCCGACTGGAACAGCAGCGATGCAAACAGCACCACCAGCAGCGTCGGAATCGCCGAGATCAGCGAAAACAGCCACACCAGGCGGACATGCAGGCGTCCGGTCGAGCCCATCACGGTCCGCGCGGCGCGGCGCAGCGCGGCGCGGCGGCCCGACAGGACGATCAGGCCCATCGCCGGGAACAATGTACCGACCAGCAAGGTCGCGGTCAGGGTCGAAGGAAGCAGCGCCCCGCGCTCGAGCCGCGGCTCGACCGCCAGCCAACTGGTGACCAACATCGCGACCAGCGCAACCGCTGCCGCGATTTCCAGCACCCGGTAAACGTTGGCCCGGTGCAACGCGATCGTCAGCCGCCGCCACCAACGCGGCTTGCGGCGCGGAATACTTGCTAGCGACGCGGCCATAGTGGCAATGCTACAACAGGACTGTTGCCCTGTTGCAAGGATTTTTCGTCAAACCGTTTCAGCCGAGCGGGCTACGCAGCGCGCCGGTCATCTCGAGATCGACCAGGCGCTTGCGCAAGGTGTTGCGATTGATCCCCAGCAGCTTTGCCGCGCGCAGCTGGTTGCCCCCGGTTGCGGCGAGCGCGTGGGCGAACAGCGGGCGCTCGAACGCCGCCAGCGCCGCATCGTAAAGCTGGCCTTCGGGCGGAGCTTCGGTAGTAAGGAACCCAGCCACTGCCGCTGCAAAATCTACCGCTGCCGGTGCTTCTTCCGGCCCACGCGGATCGTGTTCCAGCAGCGCCGCCAACGATTCGTCGTCGATCACGTCCTCGCGGGCCAGCAGCGCCAGGCGAAAGGCGACATTGCGCAACTCGCGCACGTTGCCGCGCCAGGGTTGGCGTTCGAGCAAGCTGAGCGCCGAGGGCCCGAGCGTTCGCCGCGGCAGTCCCTCGCTGGCGGCCTGGGCGAGGAAGTGGCGAGCCAGTGCGGCGATATCGTCGCGCCGCTCGCGCAACGGCGGCAGCGCGATGGGGACGACGTTGAGGCGATAGTACAAGTCTTCGCGAAACGTCCCTGCGGCGATCATCGGCACCAGATCGCGGTTGGTCGCCGCGACTATCCGGGCGTCGACCGCGATTTCCTCGCGCCCGCCGACGCGGCGAATGCGCCCCGATTGCAAGGTGCGCAGCAGGCGGGTCTGCGCCTGCATCGGCATGTCGCCGATTTCGTCGAGGAACAAGGTTCCCCCCGCCGCCTGTTCGAACTTGCCAATGTGCCGCGCGACAGCGCCGGTAAACGCGCCCTTCTCGTGCCCGAACAGCTCGCTCTCGATCAGTTCTGACGGGATTGCCGCTGCGTTGACCGCGACCAACGGCCCATCGCGGCGGTTACCGAGGGTATGGATCGCCTCGGCGTCAAGTTCCTTGCCGGTGCCCGATTCGCCCAGGATCAGGACGGTCAGGTCGTTGCGCAAAACCCGGGTGATCATCCGGTAGACCGCCTGCATCGCCGCGCTGCGTCCGACCAGTGGCAGAGCCGTGCTGCTTTCGTCCTCTTGTTCCGCCGCGCCCTCACCCTCGCCCGAGCCAACGGCCTGGCGCACCGCACGGACCAGTTCGTCGAGATCGAACGGCTTGGGGAAGTACTCGAAGGCGCCGGTGTCGCTGGCGCGCACCGCGGTATCAAGGGTGTTTTGCGCCGAGAGGATGATCACCGGCATCGCCGGATGCGCGGCGCGGATCGGGGCCAGCGTCGCGATCCCGTCGCCGTCGGGCAAGACCACGTCGGTCAGCAACGCGGCGAAGCGACCGGCTGCCAGCGCCGCATCGCGACCGGCAAGCGTGTCGCGATGCTGAACCACAAAGCCCTCGGCCTCGAGCGCGGCGGTGATTACCGTGGCAATGGAGGCGTCGTCCTCGATCAGGAGCACGCGGCGGGTCATGCCGCGACCATGGTTCGGGTGTCTGTGCGCCGCTCGGCGACTGGCAGATGAACCCGGAAGTGGGTCAGGCCCGCAGCATCGTCGCGATCGTGGGTGATCCGACCACTCATCTCGCGCACCAGCTTCTGGACCAGCGCGAGTCCCAGCCCCTGACCGTGTGGCTTGCCCGAAACAAACGGTTCGAAGATGCGGTCGCCAAGTTCGGGGTCGATCCCCGGGCCGTTGTCGCTGACCCGGATTTCAATCGGCAGCGGCAACGGCGGTTCGCCGGAAATGCCGTGCAGGCGGATACCACTGGCAAAGCGGGTGCGGATCAGGATCCGAGGTTCGGCTGCCTGCGCGCAAGCTTCGCGGGCGTTGCCGATCAGGTTCAGCACGACCTGGACCAGCGCATCGGGGCTGCACATGACCGGAGGTAGCGAGGGGTCGAATTCCTCCTCTACGCCCGGCATCGGCTTGCCCCCGGTGGACAGCACCGCCACCGCGCGGCGCAGCGCTTCGTGGACATTGAACGCGGTCTGCGGCGCGGCACTGCGGCGGCTCAAGGTCTGCATCTGATCGATCAGCTTGGTCACCCGATCGACTTCGGATGTAATCAGCGCCGTCAGCTCGCGCTGGCGCGCATCGCCCGACCGCGCGAGCAACTGTGCGGCGCCGCGGATGCCCGCCAGTGGGTTCTTGATTTCGTGGGCCAGAACGTCCGGCGCGCGCAAGGGCGCGGTATCGCCGCCACGGCGCTCGCCGCCCAGCGCCTCGACCCCGATCTGTTCGTGGAGGATCAGCATCTGCCAGCCGGGGTGACCCGCGACGGGGGCCAGGATGACGTCAAGCCGTCGCGTCTGCCCGCCTATCCGCACCGCCGAATCACGTGCGTACAGCTGGGCATCGGTCTCGCCCAGTCGCGCGGCGACGTGACTTTCGGAGAACACCACCTGGCTGTCGACCCGTTTCCCGAGCAAGCGGCGGGCGCTTTGCCCGAGGATCTGCTCGGCAGCGGGATTGGTGCCCGCAATGGTCAGGTCAGGGGCAACGAGGAGGACGGCAAGGGGCAAGCTGGAGATCAGCCGCTGCGGATCGGGCCGCGACCAATCCCCCGGCCCACTCACGCGGCTTCCCGCCGCTCCGCCAGCGGCAGACTGCACACCCCAGCGTAGAACGCCTCCAGCGAATCGAGCACCGCACGCGGGTCGTCGATGAAGTTGACCCGGTTGCGGAACTCGGCCGAGCCGGGCAGGCCCTTGGTGTACCAGCCCAGATGCTTGCGCGCTAGCTTGACCCCGGTTTCGCTGCCATAATGGTCGAGTATCGCGGCATAATGCTCTATAATAAGGGCGTATTGCTCCTCGATCGCCGGATCGGGCAGCGCGCCGCCGGTGCGCAACCAGTGCATCACCTGACCCAGCAGCCACGGCTTGCCATAGGCGCCGCGCCCGATCATCGCGCCGTCCGCACCACTCAACGCCAGCGCCTCGGCGACATCGTCGATGGTGCAGATGTCGCCGTTGACGATTACCGGGATCGAAACCGCCTGCTTGACCCGGCGTACGAATGCCCAGTCGGCGGAACCCTTATACATCTGATTGCGCGTGCGACCGTGGACGGTGATCATTTTGGCGCCAAGGTCTTGCGCAATCCGCGCCAGTTCGGGCGCATTGAGGCTATCGTGGCACCAGCCCATTCGCATCTTGACCGTGACCGGCACATCGACCGCCTTGATGGTCGCATCGATCAGCGCCGCAGCCAACGGCAGGTCGCGCATGAGCGCCGATCCGGCCTCGCCGTTGACGACCTTCTTGACCGGGCAGCCCATGTTGATGTCGATGATCGCCGCGCCGCGATCGGCGTTGAGCTTTGCCGCCTCGGCCATTTCGGCGGGCGAACACCCGGCCAGCTGGAGCGAGACCGGCTCTTCCACCGCATCCCATGCCGCCTTCTGCAGCGATTGGCGGGTTTCGCGGATCATCGCCGGGCTGGCGATCATCTCGGTGACGTTGAGCCCCGAGCCGAACCGGCGGACCAGCCGCCGGAAAGGCATGTCGGTCACCCCCGTCATCGGCGCGAGGATGACCGGGCACGGAATCGCAACCGGGCCAATGGCGAGCGGGCCGAGCCGCGGGGGTGGGGGAAGCGTCACGATCATATGCCTAAAAAACAGGCAGCGCTTACCGCATTGCAGCATGGGCGACAAGCCTGATAGAGCCGGTCCAACCGTGACCACTTTCGCGCCCTCCTCCACCGCCGCCATCGTCGTCGCCGCCGGCCAAGGCCTGCGCGCGGGTGGCGAGGTGCCAAAGCAGTTCGCGGCGTGGCGTGGCAAGCCGCTGGTCCGCCATTCGGTCGAGGCGTTCGTGCGGGCGGGACTGGCGCGGATCGTCGTGGTGATCCCGGCCGGCGTAGAGAGCATGGCCGAAGCCGCGCTCGCTGGCCTCGATGTCGAATTCGTCAGCGGCGGGGAAACGCGGCAGGATTCGGTCACCGCGGGTCTCGCGCAGTTGGCCGACCACCCGCCGGGTGCGGTACTGATCCACGACGCGGCAAGGCCGGGGCTGACCCAGCCGGTGATCGCCCGTCTGATCGAGACGCTCGCGGCCTCGCCCGGTGCGGTGCCCGTGTTGCCAGTGGTAGACAGCCTCTATCGCGATGGTTCCGGCCCGGTATCGCGCGATTCCCTGCACCGCATCCAGACCCCGCAGGCATTCCGGTTCGACGCGATTCTCGCCGCCCACCGCGCCTGGCCGGGTGCCACCAGCGCGGGCGACGACGCCGAAGTCGCGCGCGCCGCCGGGCTTGAGGTGGCGCTGGTCGAGGGCGACGAATGCTTGCGCAAGGTCACTTACGCTGCGGATCTTGCCGTCCCCCGGCGCGGTCCGCGTACGGGCTTTGGGTTCGATGTCCATCGCCTGGTGACGGGCGAGGAGTTGTGGCTGTGCGGGGTCAGGATCGATCACCCCAAAGGCCTGGCCGGCCATTCCGACGCCGATGTCGCGCTCCACGCGGTGACCGACGCGGTGCTCGGCGCGGCAGCAGCGGGGGACATCGGCGATCATTTTCCGCCCAGCGATCCGCAATGGCGCGGCGCCTCGTCCGACCGCTTCCTTGCGCACGCCGTGGCGCTGGCAGGCGAGGCGGGCTATGGCGTGGGCCATGTCGATCTCACCATCCTCTGCGAAGCGCCGCGTATCGGTCCGTACAAGGCCGCAATGCGAGCGCGGCTCGCTCAAATCCTGGGGATCGAGCTTGGCGCGGTGAGCGTCAAGGCGACCACTACCGAGCGCCTCGGCTTTACCGGCCGGGGCGAAGGGATTGCAGCCCAAGCGGTTGCGACATTGCATCCAATTGATCGGAGAGGTTCCTGATATGATTACGGGTATTCGTCACTTCGCCTCCACCCTGGCGCTTTGCGCTGCGGCGTTTGCCATGCCCGCGCAGGCGGCAGCCGCTGAGGCCGCGCAATGCCTGGCACCTGCCGAAGTTCGCGCGCTGGCGACGTTCGCCATGCCAAGCGTGTTAACCGGACTGATCGATCACTGCGCGCCTGAAGTCGGGGCCACCGGGTTCATGAGCACGCAAGGCCGAAACCTGATCGCCAGCTATGCCGCCCACAAAGATTCGGCCTGGCCGACAGCGCGCAAGGCGTTTTTCCGCCTCGCCGGTGCCAAGAGCGACTCCAGCCAAGCCACCGACATGATGGCCAAGATGCCCGATGCGGCGCTTCAGCCGTTCGTCGAGGGGATGATCGGGGGCATGATCGGCTCGAAGCTCAAGCCTGGCCAGTGCGTGATCGCCGACAAGATGATGCGCCTGCTGGCCCCCCTCCCCCCGGAAAACACTTCCGAACTGCTCGGAACCATCCTCGAACTGGCCGGAGCCGACAAGAAGTCCGGGCCGGGCGGGCTGGCGATCTGCAAGTCCTGAGCGAGCTTTCGATGCCCGAGTGCCCTTTTTATGACTGACAGCAACCTGCCCCGCGAATTGGTCGACCTGGCCGCGCGAGTGATCGCCGAAAATCTTGCGGCGGGGCGGACGGTGGTGGTTGCGGAAAGCTGTACCGGCGGTTTGGTGGGGAGTGCGCTGACCGAGATCGCGGGCAGCAGCGCGGTGTTCGAGCGCGGGTTCATCACCTATTCGAACGAGGCCAAGCAAGAGATGCTGGGGGTCTCGCCCGACCTGATCGACACCTTTGGCGCGGTATCGATCGCGGTAGCGTGGGCGATGGCAGACGGCGCGCTGCGGCGGAGCAAGGCCGATGTCGCGGTGGCAATTACCGGGGTGGCGGGGCCCGAAGGCGGCAGCCCGAACAAGCCGGTCGGCACGGTGGTGTTCGCAGTCGCCCGGCGCGACGACCCGAGCGAAACCGCCAACGCCGAGATGAAGCACCTCGACGCCGCCACCGGACGCGCCGGAATCCGCCTTCAGGCGGCGCTCGTCGCGCTGGAACTGCTGCTGCCGTAAAGCGCCGCGGCGCGTTCGTCGAACGCCGAGACCATCTTGCGGAAGGCGCGGTCGAGATATTTGCCGGCCAGCGCTTCGAACAGCGCGTTGCGGAAAGTAAAATCGACCGTGAAATCGATCGTGCAGCCGCCGTCAGGGTTGGGCCGGAAGAACCACTTGTTGTCGAGTTCCCTCATCGGCCCATCGACATAATCCACATCGATCATTTCGGGGCGTATCTTGTTGATCCGGGAAGTAAACTTTTCACGCAGGGCGTTGAAGCCGACTACCATGTCGGCGACCATCTCGGTCTCGCCATCGCTGCGCACGCGGGTCGCGATCACCCACGGAAGGAATTCGCCATAACGCTTCACGTCGGCAACAAGGTCGAACATCTGTTCGGCCGACCACGGCAGCGTGCGGGTTTCGCGGATGCTCGGCAAGCTTAGGCTCCGGCCTTCGCCAACTGCGCCTCGCGCCCCAGCTTTTCCTCCCGATTCGCGCGCATCGCCCTAAAATCGTCCCCGGCGTGATAGCTGGAGCGGGTCAACGGGCTCGACGCAACCTGCAAAAACCCCTTGGCCCGGGCAATCGCACCGAATGCCGAGAACGCCTGCGGTGTCACGAAATCGATTACTCTGGTGTGCTTGGGGGTGGGCTGGAGGTACTGCCCCATTGTCAGGAAATCGATCCCCGCGCAGCGCATGTCGTCCATCACTTGGTGGACCTCGAGCCGCTCCTCGCCCAGCCCGAGCATGATCCCCGACTTGGTGAAGATTCGCGGATCGTGGCGCTTGACCTCCTCGAGCAAGCGCAGCGAGGCGTAATAGCGCGCACC
>JANMPV010000321.1:0-22412 GCA_031370045.1 Novosphingobium sp.
CAGGGTCAGCTCGTCCAACCCGCCAGTTTCGCCATTGGCCCCGATCTCGCGCCCCAGCGCGCGGACCAGCTCGATCATGTCGCGCCGCACCAGCGGCTCGCCCCCGGTCAGGCGGATCTTGCGCACCCCGCGCGCGACGAACGCCAGCGCCACTTCGCGCAGTTCCTCCAGCGTCAGCACTTCCGCCTTGGGTAGGAAGGTCATCCGCTCGGGCATGCAATACGTGCAGCGCAAGTCGCAGCGGTCGGTGACCGACAGCCGCAAGTTGGTGATCGGGCGGGCAAAGTAATCGACGAGGGGGCGCATTACTTGCCCAGATACACGAAATCGCGCGCGAAGGCTTCAAGGTTCGCTCCGGCATCGACCAGCGCGGGCGCGAATTCGGCCAGGCGCATGCCGTTGGTGGTGAGTGTCAGCTCATCCAGCCCAGAACCCAGCTCCCGACCCAGCGCGCGGACCAGCTCGATCATGTCGCGGCGAACCAGCGGTTCGCCCCCGGTCAGGCGAATCTTGCGCACTCCGCGCGCGATGAACGCCTGAGCCAGCGCGCGCAGTTCCTCGAGCGTGAGCACTTCCGCCTTGGGCAGAAACACCATCCGTTCGGGCATGCAATAGGCGCAGCGCAAGTCGCAGCGGTCGGTGACCGAGAGCCGCAGGTAAGTGATCGGGCGCTTGAAGGTGTCGACGAGAGGGGTCATTCGCGCCCCATATACACAAAATCGCGAGGAAAGGCTTCGAGATTGGCACCGCTATCGACAAAGATAGTCTGCCCGGTGACCGCCCCGGCGTTGGCGAGATAGACCACGGCGGCGGCGATGTCGGCGGGGTCGGCAAGGCGTTCGAGCGGCATCAGCGCGGCCAGCCGCTGCCATTGCGATTCGTCATAGTCCTCGGTCGGCAGCACCAGCCCCGGCGCGACGCCGTTGACCCGGATGCCCGGCGCCAGTTCGCGGGCGAGGTTGCGCAAACTGGCATGGAGCGCCTGCTTGGACAGCGAATAGGCGAGTTGATCGGGCACCGGATTACGCACCCGCTGATCGAGCAGCATGACCACCGACGCCTCAAGACTAACGGCCCCCTCGCCCAGCGCCGCCGCAAACGCCTGGGTCAGCAGCAGCGGCGCATAAAGATTGGTGCGCATGTGCAGGTCGAGCGAATCGCTGGTCAACGTTTCAAGCCGATCATCGCGGAAAACCGAAGCCGAGTTGACCAGCAAGGTCGGCGCGCGACCGAACGCGTTGATCGCCTCGCGCACGATCATCTCGGGTGCGCCCGGATCGATCAGGTCACCGGCGATGCCGTGGACCGTGGCCCCGGCCTGCGCAAGTTGGGCAGCCAGCGCGGGATCGAACCTGCCGCGATGATGCGCGTGGAGCGCCAAGTCCCAGCCGTCGGCCGCCAGTGCGGTCGCGATAGCCGCACCGATTCGCCGCCAGCCGCCGGTGACGAGCGCGAGCGGGCGCATGGTCAGCCTCTTCGCTCGCGGGTCAGGGTGATCCCGATCCGCTCGCCGCCCTCGCTGATCGCCAGCTTGACGATCTTGACTGTCACCGCCTCGACCCGGCGGTCCTGGATGAACAGCGTCTCGGAGATGTGATCGGCGACCGCTTCGATCAGCTTGAAATGAACCCCCTCAGGCAGCGCGGAGGAAGCCGCGAACTTGAGATCCATGTAATTCTTGCTGTGGCCCAGCGGCGTGTCGGGCTCATAGCGAACCGCCGGTTTCAGCCGTACCGAAATGGTGAAGCGCAAAGGCTGGGGACGCCCGGTTTCTTCGGAATATATCCCGGTGAGCACGTCGTGCTCGAAATCGGCCACTTCGAGGATCAGGCTGTCTGGCATCGCCCGCTCCTAGCGGCAGCTCAGCCGTTGCGCCAGCGCGCGAAGATCGCGGTGGGGAGGAGGCGGCCTTCAACCCGCTCATCCTGAGCCTGTCGAAGAACCTCGCGCACCGCCAGATCGCCGAACTCGATGCTGCCGGGCATCCCCGCAAGGGCTTCGTCGAGCAGCCCGGCGAGCGCCAGCGCGCTCATCCGCACCGCGTAGACGGTCAGGAACAGGAACCGGCTTTGCTCGTCGAGCAGCTGGCGGCAATCGGCGATCAATGCTGGCAGATGGTCCTCGAGCCGCCACACCTCGCCCTCCGGGCCGCGCCCGAACTTGGGCGGATCGAGGATGATCCCGTCATAGCGCCGCTCGCGCCGCACCTCGCGCGCCGCGAACTTGGCGGCATCGTCGACCAGCCAGCGGATCGGGCGATCGGCCATGTTTGACAACGCCGCGTTCTCGCGCGCCTGGGCGACCGACTTCTTCGAGGCATCGACGTGGGTGACCGGGCCGTGGTCCGACAGCGCCAGCGTGCCTACCCCCGTGTAGCCGAAAAGGTTGAGCGTGCTGGCGTCGGTTCGTCCGCTCAGTTGCTCACCCATCCAGTCCCACACCGGGGCCATATCGGGAAAGAACCCCAGCTGCCGGAACGGTGTGCATTGCGCGGTGAAGCGGATGTCACCGCGCGCCAGCGGCCAGCCTTCGCGCGGGACGGGGCGCCTGAACTGCCAGCGCCCGCCGCCGTCCTCGTCCGATGCGGGGACGAACTCGGCATCGGCGTCCCAGTCCTCAGGCCGCGGCTGCCACAGCGCCTGCGCCTCGGGGCGGATGAAGCTGTAAGGGCCATAGCGTTCGAACTTGAGGCCGTTGCCGCTGTCGAGCAGCGCGTAATCCTCCCAGCCCCCGCCTTCGAGGAACAGGGGAGTACCGATCAACTCAGCCACTGGTTCGATCCCAACACCAAGCCCGCTCATGTCGAGCGAAGTCGAGACACGCCGTGCAACGTCCGGGCATTGCGCGGCATCCCTCGACACGCTCGGGATGAGCGGGGTATTTGGACATCACGACCGGGGCACCGCATGCGAAGCCACATACGCAGCCACCGCCGCGTAATTCCCCGGCAGCTCTACCATCCGCTCTTCGCGTTGGAAAAGATCGCCGACCCGCGCGGGCAGCGGCGGGCGCTGGCCGGTTGCGCGCTCGACCGCATCGCGGAACTTGGCGGGGTGCGCGGTGGCCAGGGTGACGATCGGCACCGCCGGATCGAGATCGGTCTGTACTCGCGCTGCATGAAGCCCGCAGGCGGTGTGCGGATCGATCGTCTGCCCGCAGGACTCGCTCGCCCAGCGCATCGCCTGCGCCATGTCGGCGGTCTCGGCCCGTGCGCTGGCGAACAGCGCGGCAGCACCCTGGCGTTGAGCGTTGGTAAGCTGCAACGCCCGGCTCTCTTCGAAGCCCTTCATCTGCTCAGCCAGCGCCAACCCGTCACGCCCACCAAGATCGAATAGCAGGCGTTCGAAGTTCGAGCTGACCTGGATGTCCATCGACGGCGCGATCGTCGGTTCGACGCTGCCCGCCGAATAGTCGCCGCTGGCCAGCGCGCGGTGGAGAATGTCGTTGACGTTGGTCGCGACGATCAGGCGTTCGATCGGCAGGCCCATCTGCGCCGCCACGTAACCCGCGAAGACGTCGCCGAAATTGCCCGTGGGGACACTGAACGCAACCTTGCGGTGGGGTGCGCCAAGCTCGAGCGCGGCGGCGAAATAATACACCACTTGCGCCATCAGCCGCGCCCAGTTGATCGAGTTGACCGCCGACAGGCGAACCATGGCGGTCACCGCAGGATCGTTGAACATGCGCTTCACCATCGCTTGGCAATCGTCGAAGCTGGCACCCTCAACCGCGATGTTATGGACGTTGGGGGCGAGCACGGTGGTCATCTGGCGGCGCTGGACGTCGCTGACCCGGCCTTTGGGATGGAGCATGAATATCTCCACCCGCTCACTCCCCGCGACCGCGTCGATCGCCGCCGAGCCGGTATCGCCGCTGGTCGCGCCGACGATCGTCAGCGGAGCGTCGGACTCGCCCAGGAACTCCTCGAACAACAGCCCGAGCAATTGCAGCGCGACGTCCTTGAACGCCAGCGTCGGCCCGTGGAACAGTTCGAGCAGCCAGTTGCGCTGATCAAGCTGGACCAGCGGGGTGACCGCAGCATGGGCGAAGCGGGCGTAGGCGGTTGCGCACAGCGCGAGCAGGCGCTCTGGCGCGATGCTGTCGCCGACGAACGGCTGCATCACCTTCTGCGCGAGTTGCGCATAAGGCAGGCCAGCCAGCGCGGCGATCTCGGCTTCGGAAAAGCGCGGCCATTCGCGCGGCACATACAGCCCGCCGTCAGGGGCGAGGCCAGCCAGCGTGACCCCGGCGAAATCGAGCATCTGCGCGCTGCCGCGGGTTGAGACATAGTCCATCGCGGCGGCGGTTAGCGGGGGTTGCGCGTTGTTACAACTGCGGGCGTCGGCGTGCGTGCTTCGACAGGCTCAGCATGAGCGGACTTTTCTTTGGGACGCAAGATCAACACCCGCTCATCCTGAGCCTGTCGAAGGATCGCGCGCATCCGGGCGGGCTAGGCCCGCATCCGCTTCCACAGCGCGATGGCATAAATAACTGCCGCCACCGCCGCAAACAGGAACCACTGGATTGCGTAGGCGAAGTGGTTGTTGGGGATGTCGCGCGGGTCGGGTCGGGCGAGAGGCTGCATACCGGCGGGCGGCTTGCCCGCGATCAGGCGCACGGTGCCCCCCTCGCCGGGGGCGACCAGGCCTTCGATCTTGCCCCCCGGCCAGGGCAAGATCAGCGGGGCCTGGGTCCAGCCGAGCGCGACGGTCGCCTCGCCCCCGCCATCGATTGCACAGCGCGCGGTCTGCGCCCAGCCGGTGATTCCAGCCAGATTGTGCCCGGCGGTGGCACCTTGGCTCAGCACGCGATCGCACTCAATCTGCGCGTGCCGGAACACAGCCGCTTCGGCCGCCGCCGCATCGCGCGGCCAGGGGACCGCAGCGGATATCGTCTCGGTGCGGGCATAACGCGCGAGCAGCGCTTCCTTCCACGCCAGGCGATGCAGCTGCCACACCCCCAGCGCGATCATCGTCGCGACGGCCAAGGCGACCACCAGCGTGGCGAATACTGGAACGCGGCGGATCATGGCGTGTGCCGCCGCGCTTCGCCGGCCTTGCGGTGGTATTCGGCGGCGAGCAACTTGGCCTTGCTCGCGCGCAGCCCGGCCAGCACCGCGAAGGTGGTCAGCGGAACCCACAGCACCACATGAACCCAGAATGGTGGCTCGACGGCGAGTTGCATCCAGATCGCCAGCCCCGAAACCAACGCGCCGATAATCAGGGTGAGGAACGCCGCGGGTCCGTCACCCACGTTGAACGCGCTGAAATCCAGCCCGCAGGCGCTGCACTTGGGCGCGAACGAGATTATCCCGGCGTACAGCGTCTTGGCCCGGCAGCGCGGGCAGTGACCGTAAGGGAGCTTTGCGGAAAAGCCGCCGGGCGCGGTTGCTCGTTCGCCCGGGGTATCGGTCATCAATAGATCGTCTCAATCTTCAATGGATCGGCGCGCCCCAGCCGCCCCACACGTAGACGACGATGAACAGAAACAGCCACACCACATCGACGAAGTGCCAGTACCACGCCGCGGCTTCGAACCCGAAGTGCTGGCGCGGGGTGAAGTCGCCATTGTAGGCGCGCTTGAGGCACACGATCAGGAAGATCGTGCCGATGACGACGTGGAAGCCGTGGAACCCCGTCGCCATGTAGAACGCCGAACCATAGGTGTTCTCGCCGAACCCGAACGGCGCGTGCGCGTATTCGTAGGCCTGGATGCTGGTGAACAGGATGCCGAGCACGATCGTCGCCCACAGCCCCGTCTTGAGACCCTGGCGGTCGCCGTGGATCAGGCAGTGGTGCGCCCAGGTGACGGTAGTACCCGAACACAGCAGGATCAGCGTGTTGAGCAGCGGCAGATCGAACGGATCCATCACCGCCTCGATCCCCTTGGGCGGGAATTTCCCGCCGACGACTTCGGCGATGGTCGAGGGGAACAGCGAGAAATCGAACCAAGACCAGAACCAGCCGACGAAGAACATCACTTCCGAAGCGATGAACAGGATCATGCCATAGCGCAGGTGGAGCTGGACCACCGGGGTGTGATCGCCCGTATTGGCTTCGCGGATGACGTTCGACCACCACGAATAGGCGGTCAGCAGCACCCCGAACACGCCAAGCAGCAGCACGTACTTGCCAAACGCCATGGAGTGCATCGTCAGCACCCCGCCAGTGGTCATGGTCACCGCCGAAACGGCTCCCGCCAGCGGCCAGACATCGGGCGGAAGGATGTGGTAATCGTGGTTCTTGGCGCCGGCCATTGCGGGCTCCCCCCTGGAGCGTTTTCGAGCCGGGTGACTTCATCCGGCGACTCGGAAAACGCAGTTAAATGCCAACCCGGAGCGGTTTCGCTCCGGGTGTTCAAATGCGCCTTAACGCGCCGCCCCGGGCGGGTCCAGAGGCTTCGGCGCCGGATAGCGCGCTTCGTTGAATGTGTAGCTCAACGTGATTTCGCCCACGTCGCTGGCGCTGGGATCGTCGAGGATCTTGGGATCGACATAATAGACCACCGGCATGTGCACCGCCTCGCCCGGCTTGAGCGTTTGTTCGGTGAAGCAAAAGCACTGGATCTTGTTGAAATACTTGCCCGCCTGTTCGGGGCTGACGTTGAACACCGCGGTCCCGGTGATCGTGCGAGCTGACATGTTGTGAGCGTTGAAGGTTGCCATCGAGCGTTCGCCGAACGGGACCGTCTGGGTTATCTGGTCGGGTCCGAAGGTCCAGGGCATCCCACGCGCGACATTTCCATCGAAGCGGATCACCACCGATTTGCCGGGCACCGCATGCACCGCTGCGGCCTGTTCCTCGGTCGCCCTTCGGGTGGTGCCGCCAAACCCGGTCGCCTGGCAGAACAGTCGGTAAAGCGGGACCGAAGCATAACCCAGCCCCAGCATCGCCGCCGCAACGGCCAGGGCATACTGGGCAACGCGGCGGTTGCGCGCCGGATCGGGGCGCACCACACTCGTCATCCGTGCTGCGCGCCAAGCCGCACGAAGGTGATTGCGTAAAACAGCACCACCAGGAACACCAACACCAGACCCAGCGCAATATTGCGGCTGCGCTGGCGAGCGCGGTATTGCTTCATGTCGGGCATATTTGGCATATCGGGCGGAGGCGGAGTTTGGGTCATCCCTGCCACCCCTGCACCGTCGCCAGGCGATCTGCAACAAGCACTGCGAACAGCGCGAACAAGTAAACGATCGAGAACCAGAACAAGCGCCTCTCCGCCTTCATGGTGCCGCCTGCCGCCGACTGGCGCAGGCCCACCGGCAGCGCAAATCCGACGAACGCTGCGGACAGGCCCAGCGCCGCGATGCCATAAACCGCGCCGGTCGCGCCGATGAACCACGGCGTGGCGGCGAGCGGCAGCAGCAGCAGCGAATAGATCAGGATCTGACGCCGGGTGGTGGCCTCACCCGCCACCACCGGCAGCATCGGAATGCCCACTTTGGCATAATCGGACTGGACGAACAACGCGAGAGCCCAGAAATGCGGTGGGGTCCACATGAAGATGATCGCGAACAGCAGCAGCGGCATTGCGGTGATATGCCCGGTCGCCGCGACCCACCCGATCAGCGGCGGAAACGCACCCGCCCCTCCACCGATCACGATATTCAACGGGGTCCGTGGCTTGAGCCAGATGGTGTAGATCACCGCGTAATAGACGATCGAGACGGCCAGCAGCCCCGCTGCAAGCCAGCCGATCGCCAGCCCCAGGATCAGCACCGAACCGACCGATAGCCCGATCCCGAAATCGCGCGCTGCGATCGGATCCATCCGCCCCGCAGGGAGCGGGCGTTTGGCGGTGCGCTTCATCCCCGCGTCGAGATCGGCTTCCCACCACATGTTGAGCGCCGCCGCCCCGCCCGCGCCCAGGGCGATGCACAGAATGGCGGTGAAGCCCAGCACCGGATGGATCGAGACCGGTGCGGCGAGCAGCCCGCACAGTCCGGTGAACACCACCAGGCTCATCACCCGTGGCTTGGTCAACGCAAAGAAATCGCGCCATTCGGTGGGGAGTATGAGAGTTGCGGCGGGGTTAATGGTCGGGGTCATCATCGAAGCTGATATAGGAAGGAGTGGGCGGCGAGGGAAGCGGGTGGCCTTCGACAAGCTCAGGTTGAGCGGAATTTATTTCTTCGTTCCTGCCCCAAGACCCGCTCAGGCTGAGCATGTCGAAGCCCGTGCGTGCGAACGCATCGCTTATAGCCGTCGCAACCAATCGAGCAGCAGCCGGTTGACCTGCTCGGGGCGTTCCTGCTGGGTCCAGTGGCCGACGCCTTCCAGCACGTGCCCTTCGACCTTCGGAGCAAACAGCCGCATCATCGCCACCGGATCGCTGACCGCGCCGAACAGCGTGGTCGCCGGGTCGCGGGTGCCGCCGATGAACAGGCTGGGCTGCTCGATCCGCTGCCCGTCAAAGGTTTTGAGCCACTCATAGTCCGCCTCGTGGTTGCGATAGCGGTTTAGCGGGCCGCGAAAGCCCGAGGCTTTGAATTCAGCTTCGTAGTAATCGAGATCGGCCTCGCTCAGCCACGGGACCGGCTGCGGATCGGGCAGGCCCTCAAGGAAGGTCGCCCCCAGCGGCTTGTCCCAATAGGCGCCCTCGGCCACGTCACCCGAGATCGAATACATCATCCGCGCGACGAAATCGCGCGGGTTGGCCTCGGCCTCGGCCTCGGCGACGCCGGGCTCCTGGAAATACTCCTGGTAGAAGAACCGCCCCTTGCTGGTGAAATGCTCGCGGAAAATCTCGGTGAACGGGCGCTGGGGGACGCCGCTGAACGGCACCGACAGCCCGGCGACCGCGCTGAATCGCGCCGGGTTGGTCAGCGCCGCATTCCACACGATCGGCGCGCCCCAATCGTGCCCGATCAGGATCGCCGGGGCATCGGGCTGGAGCGCAGCCGCCAGCCCGGCCAGATCAGCGTCAATCCTTTCGAGCGTGTAGGCCGACATCTCGTGCGGCTTGTCAGACCCGCCATACCCGCGCACGTCGATCGCGCAGGCGGTGAACCCGGCTGCCGCTATCGGCCCCAACTGATGACGCCACGAATACCAGCTTTCGGGAAATCCGTGGACCATGATCGCGAGCGGGCCAGTTCCCTCGATGGCACAGCGCAGGCTGAGTTCGCCGATGTCGATGGTGCGAAATTCCGGCATCGAGAACTCCTTCAACGAGAACGCCCCGAACCTTGCGGCAGGGGCGCTTCGTTGGCCTGCCTTGCGGCCTGCATCAAACGGGTTGGGATCAATGGTGGCCGTGGTCGTCGATCACCGGAAGCGTTTCGAACTGGTGGAACGGCGGCGGGCTGGACAGGGTCCATTCCAGCGTGGTTGCGCCTTCGCCCCAATAGTTGGCAACCGCCTTCTTGCCCGCGGCAAGCGCCCAGCCGATGTTGAGGAAGAACACCACCATCCCGGCCAGCATCACCAGATAACCGAGCGAAGACATGTGGTTCCAGTAGGAGAAGGCCGGGGTGTAGTCCGGGTTGCGCCGCGGCATCCCTTGCAGTCCCAGGAAATGCTGCGGGAAGAAGATGATGTTCACCCCGATAAAGAACAGCCAGAAGTGGACATGCGCGAAGAATTCGCTGTGCATCCGCCCGCTCATTTTGGGGAACCAGTAATAGAACCCGGCAAACAGGCTGAACACCGCACCCATCGACAGCACGTAATGGAAGTGCGCGATAACGTAGTAGGTATCGTGGAGGACATCGTCGATCCCGCCGTTGGCCAGAACCACGCCGGTCACCCCGCCCACGGTGAACATGAAGATCATCCCGATCGCCCAGACCATCGGCGACTTCAATTCAATGCTGCCGCCCCACATCGTCGCGATCCAGCTGAAGATCTTGATCCCGGTGGGAACCGCGATGATCATGGTTGCCGCGGTGAAATACATCTTCGTGTTCACGTCGAGCCCGGTGGTGTACATGTGGTGGGCCCACACAACGAAGCCCACGACACCGATCGCGACCATGGCATAGGCCATGCCGAGATAGCCGAACACCGGCTTGCGGCTGAAGGTCGAGACGATCTGGCTGACCATCCCGAAGCCGGGCAGGATCATGATGTAAACCTCGGGATGGCCAAAGAACCAGAACAGATGCTGGTATAACACGGGGTCACCGCCACCCGCGGCATCGAAGAAGGTGGTGCCGAAGTTGCGATCGGTGATCAGCATAGTGATCGCCGCGGCGAGCACCGGCAGCGCCAGCAGCAGCAGGAACGCGGTGACCAGGATCGACCACACGAACAGCGGCATCTTGTGCAGGGTCATCCCCGGCGCGCGCATGTTGAAGATCGTGGTGATGAAGTTAATCGCCCCCATGATCGACGCCGCGCCCGCGAGGTGGAGCGAGAAGATCGCGAAATCGACCGCCGGACCGACCGAGCCTGAGGTCGATAGCGGGGCATAGACCGTCCACCCGGTACCCGCGCCGTTGCCCGTGCCGCCGGGCATGAACGCCGAGATCATGAGCGAGGTGAAGCCCGCCACGGTCAACCAGAACGAGATATTGTTCATCCGCGGGAAGGCCATGTCGGGCGCGCCGATCATCAGCGGCACAAACCAGTTGCCGAACCCGCCGATCATCGCGGGCATGACCATGAAGAACACCATGATCAGGCCATGCGCGGTGATCAGCACGTTCCACATGTGGAGCGTCTGATCGAAATCGGGATTGGCAGTTCCGAACCAGCGCGCGAATATGCCAAGGTACTGGATCCCCGGCGCGGCCAGTTCGGCTCGCATCATCCCTGAGATCGCCCCGCCGATAATCCCCGCGGTGATCGCAAAGATCAAATATAGTGTGCCGATGTCCTTGTGGTTGGTCGACATGAACCAGCGTGCAAAGAAGCCGGGTTTGTGATCGGCATCGTGTGCGTGATCATCGTGGTGCGCCTGGAACGCTTCCTGATCGGCGGGAATGGTAGCCATGGTCTTGTCAGCCTCGTGCGGAGTATTTCAGGCTGCCGTTGGGTCAGGCGGCAGGATTTTCAGGCGGTATGGTTTTCAGGCGGCAATCTTGGCCGGCGCGGCGCCGGCGGCGGGAGCGCCTGGTACGGCCGAAACGGGGGTTTTGGCGGGTGCCGCAGCCGGAGCGGCGGCGGGCGCGGCAGCAGCCGTAGCAGTTTTAGCCAAAGTGCCGCCGGGCTGGGTCAACACCCACGCTTGGAACTGAGCCATGGGCAGCGCTTCGATCACGATTGGCATATAGCCATGGCGCGCGCCGCACAGTTGCGAACACTGGCCGAAATAAACGCCGGGCTCTTTGATGAACAGCACCTTCTCGTTGATCCGCCCGGGGACGGCATCGAGCTTGAACCACAGCGAGGGCATCGCGAACGAGTGGATCACGTCCGACCCGGTGGTCTGGAGCCGGATCGGCACGCCGGCGGGAACCACCATGCGGGTATCGGCGGCAAGGTGCGCCGGGCCATCGGCATCGGTCCGCGCGCGCTCGCCAGCCTTCACCTCGTCGGACTCCTTGAGCATGTTTGAGATCACCTCGAACCCGCCGTTGTCGGGATAAGTATAGCCCCAATACCACTGATAGCCGGTCGCCTTGATGGTCAGCGATCCGGCGGGCGCGGGCTTGTACTGGATGGCGAGCAGGCTGATCGATGGCACCGCGATCGCCACCAGGATCAGCACCGGGACCAGCGTCCAGACCACTTCGATCACCGCGTTGTGGGTGGTCTTGGAGGGGATCGGGTTAGCGCTGCGGCGAAAGCGGAACATGGCGTAAAGCAGCAGGAACAGCACGAAGATCGAAATCGCAAAGATCAGCGGGACGAGAATGTCATCGTGCATCCACTCGCCGTAGTCGCCGATTGGCGAGAACTGCTGCTGCAGGCCATAGCGGCCATCGACCGGCATGCCCTTGCCCGGAGTCGGCAGCATCGGCGTGTAGGCGCCGACGGCGGGGACGGCTGCTGCAGCGGCAGCGGCAGGTGCTGCGGCATCGGGCGCCGGGGCGATCGAGGCAGCCACAGCTGGGGCCGGAGCGGCGGCCACCGCAGGCGCGGGAGCGGCCGCAGGGGGCGCCGTTACAGGAGCCTGGGCCAGCGCCACTGATCCGGCGGCGAGCATGCCCGCCGCGGCCAATCCGATCATCGACTTGCCCACCACGCGGGCGATCCTGCCAAGCTTCATGCGTTTCGCTTTCGCTTCCCTTTTCGCGGGTCCGCCACTATGCGCGGCGTCCGCGACACCCCCCTGGGGCACTCGATGCTTGCGGCGTCCTATACGCGCGGACGCCAAGGGCCTCAAGCACCCCGTGGGCAGTTTTTTCGATGACAGTGAAACCGCCGGATCGTGCGGGTTTTGTGCTCGGGGAGCGTGTCCTTGGTGAATGCGATGGAGCCGGGCGCAGGTATGGACGAAGACGAGATTTTGGACGAGTTCCGTAGCTGCGAGGCGCTGCTCGAAGGCCATTTCATCCTTTCTTCGGGGCGCCACTCTCCGGTGTTCCTCCAGAAGATGCGGGTGTTCCAGTACCCAGAGCGTACCGAACGGCTGTGCCGCGCGCTGGCACAAGCGATCACCGCGAAGTTTGGCAAGGTCGACATGGTGGTCTCGCCGGCGATGGGCGGGATCATCCCCGGCTACGAGACCGCGCGCGCGCTGGGCTGCCCGGCGGTGTTCGTCGAGCGCGATGACGGCGTGTTCAAGCTGCGCCGCGGCTTCCGCATCCCCCAAGGTGCGCGGGTGGTGATGGTCGAGGATATCGTCACCACCGGGCTGTCCTCGCGCGAGTGCCTCGCCGCGATCCGCGAGCATCCCGGCGAACTGCTCGGCGCAGCGTGCCTGATCGACCGTTCGAGCGGCAAGGCCGATGTCGGGGTGCCGCTGGTCGCGCTGCTGCGACTCGACGTGCCCGACTATGCGGCGGACGACCTTCCGCCCGAACTGGCCGCAATTCCGGCAGAGAAGCCCGGCAGCCGGGATTTGAAGGCATGATCCAAAGACTGAGACTGGGCGTTAACATCGATCACGTCGCCACCATCCGCAACGCCCGTTGGTCGGCGGCAGGGGGCGGCGAGCATCCCGATCCAGTGCGCGCTGCGCAAATCGTCTCGGCGTGCGGCGGCGACGGGATCACCGCGCACTTGCGCGAAGACCGCCGCCACATCCGCGACGACGATCTCTCCCGCATCCAGGCCGCGACCGACCTGCCATTGAACCTCGAGATGGCGGCGACCGACGAGATGCTGGCGATCGCCCTGCGCCACAAACCCCACGCGGCATGCATTGTCCCCGAACGGCGCGAGGAGCGCACCACCGAGGGCGGGCTCGACGCGGCGGGCCAGCACAACCGGCTCGCGCCGATAGTGGCTCGGCTCACCGATGCAGGGATCCGCGTCAGCCTGTTCATCGCGCCGGACGAACGCCAGATCGAAGCCGCGCTGCGGTTACGCGCGCAGGTGGTCGAACTGCACACCGGCGAATATGCCCACGCTACCGGCGAACAGGTCGCCATCGAACTGCGCCGCCTGACCGAGATGGCCGCGCTCGCCGCCAAGAACGGGATCGAGCCGCACGCCGGGCACGGGCTGACGTACGGCAACGTCCAGCCGATCGCCGCAATCCCGCACCTGGCCGAACTCAACATCGGCCACTATCTGGTGGGCGAAGCGATCTTCGTCGGCTTGGAGGCCAGCGTGACCCGGATGCGCGAACTGATGGATGCGGCGCGCCCTTCGACAGGCTCAGGGTGGTCGGTTTGATCATCGCGATCGGTTCGGACCTGTGCAACATCGAGCGCATCCAAAAGTCGCTCGATCGCTTCGGCGCGCGCTTCGAGAACCGCGTGTTCACGCCAATCGAGCGCGCCAAGGCGGCGCGGCGTCCCTACACCCGTGCGGGCACATACGCGAAGCGGTTCGCAGCCAAGGAGGCTTTTTCCAAGGCGGTCGGGACCGGATTCAAGGCCGGGGTGTTCATGAAGGACATCGGCGTGGTCAATGCCCGCTCGGGCGCACCCACCCTCGCCCTGACCGGCGGCGCGGCGGCGCGGCTGGCTTTCCTCATCCCCGCCGGATACGAGGCCGTGGTGCACCTGACCCTGACCGACGATCATCCCTGGGCCCAGGCGTTTGTGATCATCGAGGCCCGCCTGGTTCAGCCGGACTCTCTAATGATGGAACGTCCCGTTGGCTGAGGCCGATCCCTCGCCCCCGGTGGCCGAAGCCACGCCCGCCCCCACCTCGCCCCCCAGCGAGCGGGTAAACTGGCTCGCCGAACTGCGCGGGCTGGCGCTGATGCTGCTGGCGGTGGTCGGGTTCCACAGCCTGATCGCCAAGCCGTTCTACATCCCGTCGATCTCGATGATGCCCAGCCTGCTGGTCGGCGACCGGCTGGTGGTCTCCAAATATCCCTACGGCTGGTCGTGGGTCTCGGCCTCGTTCCATGTCTTCCCGCGTGAAAGCTGGCGGGTGATGGGCCGCACCCCCGAACGCGGCGACATCGTGATCGTCGTGCCGCCCGATCGCGATACCGATTACATCAAGCGCGTGATTGGCTTGCCGGGCGATCGGATTGCGGTGGTCAACGGCCAGATCATCCTCAACGGCAAGCCGGTGCCGCAGGCGGTCGAACTGCCGCTCGACCTGCCCGCCGACCATCACTTGTGCGATGACCGCCCGTGCCTTGAGGATTTCGCCAACTACCGCGTCCGCCTGCCCGGCGGCCGTGAGGTCTATCAGGTGCCGATCCTGCGCGAGACGCTGCCCAACGGGGTCAGCTATCCGATCATCGATCATCTGCCCGACCAGCCGCTCGACAACTACGCCGAAATCCGCGTGCCCGCAGGTCATGTCTTTCTGATGGGCGACAACCGCGATCATTCTGCGGACAGCCGCGCGCCTGCCGGGTTCGAACAGGGTCTGGGCGGGCCGGTACCGCTGGCCGATGTCGGCGGACGGGCAGAGTTCATCACCTTCGCGCTCGACGGCACCACGTCATTCGATCCGCGTAGCTGGTTGACGTCGTTGCGGCCGGACCGCGCGTGGACCAATCTGCGCCCGCCCAAGGCTGCGCGAAAGGACCGCAATTGAGCGACGATCAAAGCGGCGCGGCGCAAGTTCCGGCTGACGAGGCCCAGCTCAGCCCCGCCGATATCCATGATCCGGGGTTGCGGCGCGAGGCGCAGAAAGCGGCGATCTGGATCGGCATGGCCGCGCTCGCCGCGCTGGTGGTGTTCTTTGCCCAGCCGCTGATGGTGATCTTCGGCGGGATCGTGTTCGCCGCGATGATCGATGGCGGCGCGCGGCTGCTCGGCCGGGCGCTGCCGATCGGACGCGGCTGGCGGATCATGATCGTGCTGGTGATGGGCGTGCTGTTCGTGGTCTGGACGGCGTACTTCACCGGAAACCAGATCGCCGCGCAGGCCGCCGAGATGCCCGCGATCGTCCAGCGCCAGGTCGAACGCGCAATCGGCTGGGCGCGCGGCCACGGGATCGATGTCGATCCGGGCAGTCTCAACGGGATCATGCAGCAGATGGCGACCGGGGTCGGCCCGCTCACGCGTGCCCTTGGCGGCATCTTGGGCGGGCTGACCACGTTGTTTCTGATAGCGGTGCTGGGCATCTACATCGCGGTCGAGCCCAAGCTTTACGAGCGCGGGATCGCGTGGATGCTCCCCGCCGAGGAACGCCCCTTTCTGGGCGAGACCGTCGGGCGGATGGCCTATGCCTTGCGCCGCCTGCTGGCGGGGCGGCTGCTGGGGATGGCAGTGGAAGGCGTCGCCACCGGGATCGCACTCGCCGCCTATGGCGTGCCGATGGCCGCCTTGCTGGGGCTGCTGACCGGGCTGCTGGCGTTCCTGCCCAATATCGGCGCACCGATCTCGGGCGCGCTGATGGTCCTGGTCGGGTTCTCTGGCGGGACCGACATGGGGCTTTACTGCATCGCGGTGTATATCGTGGTCCAGACCGTCGACGGCAACGTGATCGTGCCGATGGTGGCCAAGCGCACGGTTGATCTCGCGCCTGCGCTGGTGCTGGGGGCGCAGCTGATCTTCGGGGTGATGTTTGGGATCCTCGGGCTGGCGCTGGCCGATCCGCTGGTGGCGATGGGCAAGATCCTGCTCGAGCGCCGTTCCGAGCGCAACACCGCCGCCGCGCAGGGCGACGAAATGCAGGCCGCCAGCGGGACGGCAGTCTGAGCGATGGTTCGCAAGTTCCTCTATTTCGTGGTGTTCTGCATTGTCGTTGCGCTCGCCGGGGTGCTGGCGCTGCGCTATTACGCGCGTGACCTGACCGAGCTGGCGTTCGTTCCGCGGGTGAAGTTCGAGGCGCAGAATCCTCTTGCTGGCAACGCCTATAACGATCCGGCGATGTGGTTCTCGCGCCCCGGGATCGGCACCGGCGATCCCGCGCGGTGGGTTCCTGCCGGGCTGAGCGAAGACGCCGATCCCCTGCATGCCGCGGTCTTCTTCATTCACCCCACCAGCTATCTCGCCCGCAACCACTGGAACGCTCCGCTCAACGACGCCGATTCGCAGGAGCGCGCCAGGCTGTTCATCCGCGGCCTGGCCAGTCCGTTCAATAATAGCGTGGAAATCTGGGCGCCGCGCTATCGCCAGGCCGCGTTCGGCGCGCTGATCAGCGACAAGCCCGAGGCCCATCAGGCGATCGACGCAGCTTATGCCGACATCGCCCAGGCCTTCGCCACTTTCGTCGCCAGCGTGCCCGCCGACCGCCCGATCGTGTTGGCGGCGCACAGCCAGGGCTCGCTCCACCTGATCCGTCTGCTCAAGGAAAAGGTCGCCGGAACCCCGCTCCAGCGACGAATCGCGGCGGTCTATGCGGTCGGCTGGCCGATCTCGATTGCGCACGATCTGCCCGCGCTGGGGCTTCCGGCCTGCGCCACCGCGGGCCAGGCGGGCTGCATCATGAGCTGGTCGAGCTTTGCCGAACCCGCCGATTCCGACCAGTTGCGGGCGATCTATGCGGGTTCAACCGGGTTCGACGGCGCGTTGCGAGGCGATAGCGAGATCCTGTGCACCAACCCGCTGACCGGCGGCTCCGGTGGCCCGGCCCCGGCCAGCGCCAACCTGGGGACACTGGTCCCCGACGCGGGGCTCAGCGCGGGCACACTGGAGCGCGGGCTGGTCTCCGCACGGTGCGCGGGCGGTGTGCTGCTGATCGGCGCGCCGCCACAGCTTGGCCCTTACGTGCTGCCCGGCAACAACTACCACGTCTACGACATCCCCTTGTTCTGGGCTAACGTGCGCGCCGACGTGAAGGCTAGGGTTCAGGCATGGAAGCCCTGATCACTACGCCCCTGATCACTACCCTGGCAGCCGAGTTCCGCAGCGCGCTGCCCCACGGCGGCCTGCTGCTGGGGATCGACACCGGGACCAAGACCATCGGCACCGCGATCTGCGACGCGGGCTGGCGCTTTGCGACGCCCGCCAAGCCGATCGCCAAGGGCAAGTTCATGCGCGACAAGGCGGCGATCGAGGCGATCGTCGCGGAGCGCGGCGTCGCCGGGCTGGTGATCGGGCTGCCGCTCAACATGGACGGCAGCGAAAGCCCGCGCAGCCAGTCGGCGCGCGCCTATGCCCGCAACCTTGGTGTGCTGGGCCTGCCGGTGCTGCTGTGGGACGAACGCTGGTCGACCCAGGCCGCGGCGCGCGACCTGATCGGCCAGGACATCAGCCGCGCCAAACGCGCCGAACGGATCGATTCGGCAGCCGCGGCGACGATCCTCCAGGCGGCGATAGACGCGCTGGCCGGGGCGGTGTTGTGACCAACGGGCGCAGACCCACGCCGTGGACGGTGACCGCGTCGCGGATCATCCACAAGGACCGCTGGATCACGCGGCGCGCCGACGTTTGCATAAGCGACGAGGGCGTCGAATTCGCCCCGTGGTACGTGCTCGAGAACCCCGATTGGGTCCAGGTGGTGGCGGTGACCGACGCGCATGAGGTGGTCCTGATCGAGCAGTACCGCCACGGGCGCGGGATCGTCTCGGTCGAGCTTCCCACCGGGGTGCTCGACCGTCCCGACGAGGCGCCGATTGCGGCCGGGCAGCGCGAACTGGCCGAGGAGACCGGCTATACCGCGCGCGACTGGCGCCTGCTCGCCTCGATTCCGGTCAACCCGTCGAACCACAACAACCTGACCCACGTGGTGCTAGCGACCGGCGCGGCGCTGACCGGGGTGCCCGCAGACGATCCCCATGAGCGGGTCCGCGCCCACTTGCGATCCGCGGCCGAGGTAGTGGCGCTGGCGCGATCGGGCGGGATTACCCAGGCGATGCACGTTACCGGGCTGGCGCTGGGGCTGACCGAACTGGGGTTGTGGGGTCAGGTGGAGAGCGTGGTTTTACCGTATCCTAAAAATCCTGCCCCTTTGGGGAAGGTCGCTCCCGCAGGGAGACGGAAGGGGGCCTACAAGAAACAGCCGCGATAGCGGCTGCACGCTACCGCGTGCTTTTTGCTCGCCCCCCTCCACCACTTCGTGGTGCCCCTCCCCCGGCGGGGGCGGATTTCGTAACTCAGCCATTTATCGCCCGCCCTACGCCGCCACCAACCCTCGCTGCCGCCGCGCTTCGCCCGCGATCATCCGGTTGCCGCAAAGCTCCGCCCGCGACCAAACCTCCTCGCGCGCCACAGCATCCGGCGCTGCCATCGCCAATGCCTCCCAGCCCGCCAGCCGCATCCGGTCGCTGGGGTGGCTGCGGCCGAACTGTTCGGCGAGGTCGAGCGCGTCTTCCAGTCCGAGTCCCACCGCCGCGCGCAGCATCGCCTCGGCCGATCCGGTGTTGAGAATCCCGGCGATGCGTTTTTCCGCCACATCGAAGCGATACTGATCGTACCACCCCTGGTGCGGCGCCATGTGCATCACGTTGAGGCTGACCGACAGCGCGTCTGCCGGGTGCTGGACGTGGACGTCGCGGTGGGCGCGGTAGAGCATCAGGCGGCCTTCGTTCAGCCGCGAGCGTTCGACGAAGCGCAAGTCCACAGCTTCGCCGCGAAACCCTGCGACTTCCTCGAAATCGTACTCGTAGTAGTCGCTCCAGTACCCCGGCCCGAAATAGCCGAGCGTCAGGAACGAGAAGTTGTGATCGTGGGGCACGTCGAAATAGAACGGCGCCTCGCCGCTGGCGCGCATCACGTGTTCGCCCGGCGCGGGCCAGATGTTGGCACGCATGAAGAATCCGCCCGATGGCTGCGAGAGCATCACCACTTGCGGGCCATACGTGGTCGTCGCCACGTCGGGCCGGTCGCGGCGTTTGAGTTCGGCGATCAGGATATCGCCGAGGAAGCGGCGGTCGTTGCCAAGGCGGCGCAGATCGCGCGCGGCGGCGAGCAGGCTGTCCTCGTCGCCCGGATCGAACCCGCGCGCAGCAATGCTATCGACGCATTCGTCGAGCGAGAACACGCCGTCGTCGGCGAGGTCGATCACGCGCGGCACAGCAACTCCTCCCGCATCCGGGCCAGCGCAGGGTGCTGCGCGGCAAGGGTTTCGGCCAGGCTGCGCGCCGGGGCGCACAACGGATCGTCTGCCTGCGCGGCCACTTCCACCAGCGCGGCAAACCCTGCGGCGCTGTCGAGCGCGAGGCATTCGCGCAACGCCTGCCAGCGCGCGGGTGGCGCGCCGCTGCGGGCCAGCGCGGCGAGGGCGGGAGCGGCATCGCTGCGCTCCATCGCGCGCAACAGCGCCATCATCAGCTCGGCACGGCTGTCGCTCTGCTCGCCAGCCGCCTGGTGGACCAGCATGCCGCTGGCGACGTCGTACTGGCGCGCCGGGACATTGCCCGCAGGGCGGCGATAGAGGCGCAAGGTCATCAGCAGGCCGCCGATCGCATCGAGCGCAAGCGCCTCGCGCTCACCCGCAATGGTGAAGGCGGTACCGGGCGCGAAGGCGATGGGTTGGCTTTCGATCTGCGCCCGCGCAGGATCGTCCGAACGGTTGCGCATGATGCGCCCGCTTGCCGTCCCGCCGACCACCACCGCGTGGAGCGTTCCGGGCTGGAAGGCGGCAAGATCAGGCACCAGCGGATCGCGCGCCGCAAACCACGGGGCGCCATCGACCACTGCCAGTGACAGCGAGGCGTCTCCGTCTGCGGCAATCGTCACGCTGTGCAGCACCCCATTGCTGAAATGCCGCCACGGCCACAGCGCAAGCGGCTCGGCGCGCAAGTGCTGTGCGGCGACCCCGGCGGCCCGGCGCGCAAAGCCAGCGCCCTCCGCCCCCGCCGCGATAAGGCCCGAGAGGCCGGGACATTCGCTCAATGCAGTGCCCGAACCATAGCGACCGAGTTCGGCGAGCAGCGGCGCCACCGCGGGATCTTCGCTCCAGCCGCGCACTGCTTCCCCCGCACCGAACAGCGGCGCGGGGTCGGCAACCAGCTTGGCAATCGCCGGATCGATCCGCATTGGCCGGGTCCCGCCCGCTCAGTTCAAGATCGGGGTGGTATCGTAGATATAGACCATCAGCACGATGATCAGATCGTTCGATCCGGCAAGGCCCGGGTCGAAGTGCTTGAGACTGCCGAACAGGCCGGTCAGCACGTCGAGATCGGGCAGCGAGGAGATGTCGATTTTGGGCAGATTCATGGAGTGTCCCTCCCGATACCGCCGGACACGATCCCGGCTGCCCCACGATCCGCGCAGGGGTGGCAATCGACGAATTAAAAAGTTGTAATCAGGTGGTCCGCTGGCCACTGCCGGGGCCGATGAGCGATGTCGCACCCCCCTTCCCGCTCGACCCGGGCGCGCCGTTCGATCCGGCGATGATTTCGAAGATGATGAACGGGCGCGGCCATGGCGGGTTCGTCGGCTTGCGCTATGTGAACCACGGCGACGACTGGATCGAGATCGCGTTGCCGTGGCGGGCTGATCTCGTCGGCGTAGCCGAGACGGGAGTATTGGCCTCGGGTCCAATCATAACGCTGCTCGATAACGCCACCTCGATGAGCGTGTGGGTCAAAGGCGGCTCGTTCCGCCCCCAGGCGACGCTCGACCTGCGGCTCGACTATGTTCGCGCCGCGACGCCGGGCAAGACCGTGATCGCGCGCGCCGAATGCTATCGCCTGACCCGCAGCGCGGCGTTCGTCCGCGGGCTGGCGCACGATGGCGACCCGGCGGACCCGGTGGCGCACGCAGCTGGCGTGTTCATGAGGGTCGAAGGCTCGTGATGGACGGCGATGACTCGGCAGAGGCGGTGGCGCGGGTGGTTGCCAGCCTTCCGCCCTACGCGTTGGCGTTGGGGATCGGGGTCGATCGGATCGACGGCACCGCCCCGGTCCTGACGCTCGATTTCTCCGAGAAGGTCCATGGCCGACCCGGGTTCCTGCATGGCGGGGCGATCGGCGGGCTGCTCGAGATGGCGGCAATCGCAGCGCTGCGCAGGGCGCTGGCGGAGCGCGGCGCAGTGCCCCGGCTCAAGCCAGTCAACATGACGGTCGAATTCCTGCGCGGCGGCACCGAGCAGCGCACCTACGCGATTGGCCGGGTGACCCGAGCCGGGCGTCGCATCGCCAACGTGAGCGCCGAAGCCTGGCAGGACGACCCCGCCCGCCCGATCGCCAGCGCGTGGATGAATGTGCTGCTGGCTGGCTGAAGCGGCCTATACGCGCCGGATGATAACCGTCAGACCTGCTGCAGGACGTTCATCCTCCAGTGCACGGCGTTCGGCATCGGCGCGGGCACGAATGAGGATCGCAGGCGGTACGTCGGATACGTGGCGGACCACGTCGGCGGTGCCGAGGAGGCGGGCTTCGCGCAAGGTCAGATCATCGGGATCGTCACTGCGCAGCGCGATCTCGGCGACACGTGGCGACGAAAGCGCGCTGCCTGCGGCCAGCCAGCGTTCGACCGCGTTTCCATCGTGTTCGGTGAGCGGATCGAGCGCCCCGCCCTCGGCCAGCGCCGCATCGATCGCGCCGCGCCGCGCGGCGGCATCGGGCCAGCGTGCGCGCATCGCCACGCGCGCCGCAGCAAGCGTTTCGGCGAGCGCGCCCAGCGAAGCCGGAAGCAGTTTCTCGAGCCTTAGCCGCAGCGCCTTGGCCAGCCCCGCCGAAGCCCCTCCGGTACTCACCGCAACCAGCACCGGCCCGCGTTCAAGAACGCTGGGCAAAATGAAATCGCACAGTTCGGGGCGGTCGGCGACGTTGACCAGCACGCCGCGTGCGCGCAGCCGGGCGACGGCCGCTTCGGGCGATTCGATCGTGATGAACGCCAGCCGCGCGTCAGAATCGTCCTCGCCGACCACCACCCCGCCTGCACGCTCGACCAGCCGCGCCTTGGCCTCGGCCATCGCGCCTTCGCCCAGCACGATCACGGGTTGTCCGGCAATGCGGTGGAACAGGGGCAAGCTGTGCATCCGGCGTCAGGTCTCCAGGTCAGTGCGTGTGCTTCGTCAGGCTCAGCATGAGCGGTCTTGGTGTTGAATCGC
>JANMPV010000360.1:0-6780 GCA_031370045.1 Novosphingobium sp.
CCTTGAGTTCCTTCAACGCCAGCGCGGCGAGCCGGGTAAAGCGCCCCGTCATGACGTTGACGCGCTCACGCAATCGTCCGCCCGATGGCCTTGGTCACGCGCCAGAAGAAGAACGCCCCGAACCCGAACATGATCGCGGCATTGGGCCAGAAGATCGTCCAGATGTCGCCGGTCAGGAACACGCTCTGGAGGCTGGGGATCAGGTAACGCGCGGGCACGATCAGCGTCAGGTACTGGATCGGCTTCGGCATCGAATCGATCTCGAACAAAAAGCCCGACAGCAGCAGCGAGGGCAGGAAGCCCGAAAGCAGCGCGAACTGGGTCGAGACGAACTGGTTGCGCGTCCCCGCCGAGATCAGCAGCCCCTGCCCCAGCACCGCCGAGAGGAATGCGCTGGAAATCAGCAGCAGCGCCGGAAACGTCCCGCGGAACGGCAGGTCGTAGGCAACGATCGCCACCCCGACGCATACCTCGGTGGCGGCCAGCCCGAGCACGAAGTACGGAAGCAGCTTGGCCGCGACGAGCAGCGGGACCGGGATCGGGCTCGCCAGCAGACCCTCCATCGTCCCGCGTTCATACTCGCGCGCGACGATCAACGCGGTCAGCATCGTCCCGATCATCGCCATGACGATCGCGATCGCGCCGGGGACCAGCGTATAGCGGCTGCGCAGGCCGGGGTTGTAGCGATAGCGCGGATTGATCTGGATCACCGGCGCGCTGGCAGTGCCGCGCTCGCCCAGCCGCGCCGCGCTCCACGTTGCCAGAAGTCCGCGGGCGTGACCGGCGATGAAGGCCGCGGTGTTGGGCTGGGCGCCGTCGGTCAGCACCTGGATGTCGCGCGGGCGGCCGTTGGCCAGGCCTTTGCCGAAGCCCTGGGGGATGACCACGATCCCGCGCAGCTCGTCGGCCAGCACCGCGCGCGCCAACGGCTCGACCGCCGGGGCTTCGCGGATCGCGAAATAGGGATTGCGCGCAAACGCCGCGACCAGATCGCGCGACGCCGCCGAATGATCGCGATCGACGATCCCGGTGCGGGTCGCCGTGGTATCGAGGCTGACCGCGCTGCCGAACAGGAACATCAGCAGCAGCGGCAGCACCAGCACCAGCCCGATGCTCGAAGGATCGCGCCAGATCTGCGCCCACTCCTTGGCCATCACCGCCGCGGTGGCGCCGCGCGCGCTCATGCCGCCACTGCCCGCGTGCGCTCGCGCTGCGCCGCGATCAGCGCAATGAATGCATCCTCAAGCGTGGCTCCTGCGGTGCGGACCGCAAGCGCCTGTTGTTTCAGTTCCTCAGGCGTCCCGTGGGCGATTGCCTCGGCCTGGCTGATCAGCAACAGCCGGTCGCACAGTTCGGCTTCGTCCATGAAATGGGTTGTCACCAGCACCGCCACGCCGCGATCGGCGATGGCGGTGATGTGGTGCCAGAACTCGCGCCGGACCAGTGGATCGACCCCCGACGTCGGCTCGTCGAGAAACAGCACCCGCGGCGCGTGCATGACCGCTGCGGCGAGCGCGAGGCGCTGCTTGACCCCGAGCGGCAGGGTGCCCGCGGAAAGCTTCCAGAAGGCCCCGAGCGCGAGATTCTCGACCGCCCCCTCGATCGCCTCGCGCGCGCCTCCTCCGGCGAGACCATAGGCTCCGGCGACAAAGCGCAAGTTGGCCGCGACCGACAGGTCGGAATAGAGCGAGAACTTCTGCGGCATGTAGCCCAGCGCCTGACGCGCCTCGGCGGACGCGGTGGTCAGGTCGTAACCCGCGACCCGGCCGCGACCCGCACTCGGCTTGGCCAGCCCGCACAGCATCCGGAAGGTGGTCGACTTGCCCGCGCCGTTGGGGCCGAGCAGGCCGAACACTTCGCCCGGCGCCACGGCAAAACTGACGTCTTTGACCGCGACGAAATCGCCATAGCGTTTGCTCAGGCCGATCGCCTCGATCGCCGCGGGCGCGGCGGGATCGGCGGCGATCGGCGCGAACGCTGCGGCGACCGCGCTGGGTTTGAGCACGCTGGCATCGTCGAGTAGCCAGGCGAAACCATCGTCGACCAGCGGACGCCGCTCGCGCCACGCGGCTCCGGCAATTTCGTCCAGCACGGGCGGCTGGTCGGCGGCGGAGCGCAAGGTCAGGCGCACCTCGCCGCCGTCGATCCGCCCGGCGATGGTCATTGGCTGTTCGAGCGCGGCGCGCAGCACCCGGCGGCGGGTTTCGGCGGCGACTGAGGTGCTCCAGCAGCGCCCCGCCGCAAATTCGGCGAGGCCGGCGGGTGGGCCGAAGTACTGGCGGCGGCCTTCGTGGAGAACCAGCACCTCGTCGCACTGCTCGGCATCATCGAGGATGCTGGTCGCCCAGACGATCCCTGTCTCCGGCCCCGCCAGATCGCGCGCCAGTTGCCAAATCTCGCGGCGCGACAGCGGATCGACGCCCACCGACGGCTCATCGAGCAGCATCAGCGGCGGTGCGGCGGCGACCGCGCAGGCCATCGCCAGCTTCTGCCGCATCCCCCCCGAAAGCCGACCCGCAGCGCGGCGGGTAAACGGTGCAAGGCCGGTCAGATCGAGCAAATGCGCGATCCGCTCGTCCCACAACTCGCGAGATAGCCCGCGCAATTTGGCATAGAGCGTCAGGTTCTGGATCACCGACAGCTCGCCATAGAGCGCGCCCGACTGCGGCATATAACCGATCCGCGATCGATCGAGCCGCGCGACGGGAACGCCGAACACGGCCACCTCGCCCGCATCGGCCACCACCAATCCGGCGCAAATCCGCAACAAAGTCGTCTTGCCCGCGGCATCGGGTCCGACCAGCCCCATGATCCGTCCCGGCTCAAGCGTGAAGCCCACGCCTGTCAGCGCATCGATAGCGGGCGCGCCGCGGCCCGGGGACGCGAACCGCTTGGCGACCCCGTCAAGGTGAAGGAGCGCTTCGCCGGTCATCACAGCCCCCGACGCGGGGTCAGCCTCCCGTAGCGCTGGAAGGCAGCGTAACGGTCACCGGCTGGCCCTGGCGCAGTTCGCCTTTCGGATCGTCCACGGTCAGGCGCAGGCGATAGACCAGGTCGGCGCGCTGATCTTCGGTCTGGACGGTGCGCGGGGTGAACTCGGCGACGGGCGAGATATAGCCGATGGTCGCGGGCCATTGCTTGGCGCTGCCATCGACGTGGACCGAAACTCGCATTCCGGGGCGGACTTTGGGCAGATCGGGCTCGGCGACATAGGCGCGCACTCGCACCGGCTGGGTCAGCGCGACAGTGTAGACGATCTCGCCCGGCTGGACGATCGCGCCCGCTTCGCGTACCCGGGTCAGCACCTGCCCAGCGCTGGGTGCCTTG
The DNA here is from genome assembly GCA_031370045.1 of Novosphingobium sp. Lineage (GTDB taxonomy): Bacteria > Pseudomonadota > Alphaproteobacteria > Sphingomonadales > Sphingomonadaceae > Novosphingobium. The sequence goes on from JANMPV010000360.1 coordinate 3,328, forward strand.
AGCACTGCGTCGGACAGGTCGGTCTGGATCGCGCGGCGCTCGGCGGCCATCTGCGCAGCCCCGGCGCGGGTCGCGGTGCGATCCTCGACGCGGGTGCCCGCCTGGCTCAGCGACAGCGAAGCGCGCGCCGCTTCGACCTGTGCGGCTGCGGCGGTTAGCGCGGACTGGCTCGTTTCCAACTCGGCCTTGGAAATGAACCCGCGCTCGCTCAATGCCCGGCGACGCTGGTTGAGGCGGCGGGCTTCGCTCAGACGCGCTTCGGCATCGACCACCGCAGACTGCGCGGCACGAACTTCCTGTGGACGATTTCCGGCGACGTCCTTGCTGACCATCGCCGAGGCCGCGGCGACTTTCGCGTCGGCCCCCGCCAGACGGTCGCGGATCGGCTGGCCATCGAGCCGGGCAAGGTCCTGCCCCGGCGTGACTTTGTCGCCCTCGTCAACCAGCACCTGGGCGATGCGACCACCGACGCGGAAGCCAAGCTCGACCTCGCGGACCTCGACGTTTCCGTAGATCTTGGGTGCCGCATCGCGCGCGCCGCCCCACCATCCGGCGGCGCGGCCCACGAAGAACACGACCACTGCGGCGATCGCCAGCACCAGCGCCAGCCGCGCTTTAGGCGTGGCCATCCCGAACCCTCATCACTCAACCCTTCCCCTTGCGGCGTCGATGCGCCGTTCGGGAGCTAGGCTAACCCAATGCGTTGACAAAGGGAATCCGCAATCGTCGCAAGCTCGATCAGGCGGCGGCGAGCCGGGTTAGCGAGCGGTCGAGCATCAACAATTGCCAGATCAGGCGGCTGTGATCGCTGCGCCCGGCGATGTGCGCCTCGGCCAGGTTGCGCAGGCGAGCGGTATCGAACCACCCGGTGCGGGCCAGCGCGCCGCTGTTCGCGACGCCGCGCGCTTCGCCCGCCAGCGGCCCGCGCAGCCATGCGGCGATCGGGGTGACGAAACCCATCTTCGGGCGGAACAGGATTTCGTCGGGCAAGTGGCGGCGCATGACCTGCTTCATCAGCCATTTGCCCTGACTGCCGCGGATCCGCATACCCTCAGGCAAAGTCGCGGCGAATTCGATCAGGCGGTGGTCGAGCAACGGCTCGCGCGCCTCCAGGCTGACCGCCATGCTGGCGCGGTCGACTTTGGTCAGGATGTCGCCCGGCAGCCAGAACTTGAGATCGGCGTATTGCGCGCGGTCGAGCCCGGTGCGGGCGGGCGCGCCGCGCATCAGCGCCACCAGCGGGTCCTCCGCACGGTATTCGCCGCGCTGGCGGCGGAACTCGTCGGAGTAGAGGCTGTCGCGCAGCTCGGGTCCGCAAATCGCCAGCGCGCGGGCATAGCCAAGCTCGCTGCTGCCACCGAGCGATTGCAACGTGGTCTTGGCGCGTAGCGGGCGCGGCGCCCAGTCAGCCTTGGGGTAAAGCCGCCCGGCGGTGCCGAACAGCGGCCCGCGCAGCCCCGCCGGAAGCAGCGCGCGGACCCGGTCTTCGCGCAACTGGAATGCCTGGCGACGATATCCGGCCAGCGCCTCATCCGCGCCATCGCCCGATAGCGCGACGGTGACATGCTCGCGGGCGAGCGCGCAGACGCGCAACGTGGGCAACGCCGAGGCATCGGCGAACGGCTCGTCGAAGATCCCAGCAAGCTGGTCGATCGCCGCAAAATCGTTGGGCGAGACCAGGCGATCGTGGTGCTTCGTGGCGAACTTTTCGGCCACCATCCGCGCATAGGCGCTCTCGTCATAGCCCGAAACGTCGAACCCGATGCTGCACGTGGTCACCGGATCGGGCGAACTTTCGGCCATCAACGCGACCACGCTCGAGCTATCGACCCCGCCCGAAAGGAACGCGCCGAGCGGCACATCGGCACCCATCCGCGAGGTTACTCCTTCACGCAAATGGTGGAGCAGCCGCGCGCCCAGATCGGCGCTCGAGCCGGTGGCGCGCTGGGCAAAGCTGACGTCCCACCACTTGACCGGCAGACCCGGTTCGCGGCCTTGTTCGAACAGGCGGTAATGCCCGGCCGGAAGCTTCTCGACGCCTTTGAGGATCGAACGATGATCGGGGACGTAACCCCACGCCAGATAATCCTCAACCGCCAGCGGATCGATCTCGCGCCGCAACAGCGGGTGCGTGAGCAGGCCCTTGAGCTCCGAAGCGAACGCCAGGCTGCCATCGCTCAATCGCGCGGTAAACAGCGGTTTTACGCCCAACCGATCGCGTGCGAGGAGCAAACGTCGGGTGGGCAGATCGTAGAGCGCAAACGCGAACATCCCGTGGAGGCGCGGCAGGCACTCGACCCCCCATTCCTGCCAGGCCGCCAGGATCGTCTCGCTATCGCCGTCGGTGGCGAATTTGGCGCCGAGCCCGGCCAGCTCGCGGCGCAACTCGCGGTAATTGTAGATCTCGCCGTTGAACACCAGCATCGCCCGGCCATCGACCGAAGCCATCGGCTGGGGCGATCCGGCCAGGTCGATGATCGACAGGCGGCGGTGGCCCAGCGCAATTCCGGGCGCGGTCCACACGCCCGAGCCATCGGGCCCGCGGTGCGCGAGCGCGTCGCACATCCGCTCGACCCGCAACGGATCGACCGGCTTGGGCGTCGCCCAATGAAAGATGCCCGCGATCCCGCACATACCCCGACGATCCTTTTGCGGAGCGGTTAGCGGGTCGCGGCGACGCGGTCCATCCACGCCCCCGGCCCGCCTGTCGCGGCAACGAACCGGGTTAGCGCCTGCTCGGCAGGGCGACCGGAGTGTTGCTCAGCCGAAACGATCAGCACCGCGGTCGCGCGGCGGCGCAGCAGCAGGCGATCGGCCATGTTGGCCAGCTTGAGCCGGGCGTTGCTGCCGGTCAGAGTGTCGCCGGTCTTGTACCAGGTGGCGCATACCCGCTCAGCCAGCCCGGCGGTGAGCTGGTCGGTCTTGGCTCCGGCCAACGCGGGTCCGGGCTGAGCCCAGTCCCATGCACTGTCGGGGGTCAGCGCGCCCTCGCCGAAGCCGCCTGCTTCGTGGCCCTCGCCCTGATTGGCGTACAACGCATAGGATACGTCGATCGTGTCGCCCTGCTTATTGGCGTAGCGTCCAAGCAGGCGGTGATCGGCGCCGCCATGGCGCGGTTCCCACCACACGCGAGGGGCATAATCGACCCGGTGCCAACCCGGAACGGCAGGCAGTTCGATCCGAGCCGTCAGGGGGGCAGCCAGCCGATCCGCCGCGTTGGCCCACGCCATGCCTCCCAGCGCGAGCGCGAGCGTTACCACCAGCGCGGATCCTTCCCCGATCCGCCGCCGCGTCAGCCGCGCCAGCAGCGGCGACGCAGCAATCGCGGCAGCGTCGATCTGGGGTTCATCGGGCGCGCGGTCGAACCAGTGCCAGCCAAGCGCGAGGACCAGCACGATCACCACCGCGAAGAAAATCCAGCCGTAAAAGATGTGGTCGAAGCCACTGGCAAAT
>JANMPV010000363.1:0-5274 GCA_031370045.1 Novosphingobium sp.
CCGTTCGCGACATGAAACTGGTAGGTCTTGTGACACGGCGGCAAAGCCATGGCGTCAAGCTCGGCGACGTTCCAGCCTTCGACGATGTGGCGACGACTGCCCGGATTGGCGCGCAGGCTATCGACCACCTGGGCGATCTGATTCACGCCCGGCCCTTGGCGGAACAGCTCTCCAAATTCATCGGTGCCCGCTGGCTCATACGTCGCCCAATCCACCCACTGCTTGCCATAAACCGGGCCAAGATCGCCCCACTCTTCGGCAAACGCGGCATCCTCGACGATCCGTCGCGAGAAGTCGGCGCGCGAAATGGTGCTGCCGGTCGTCTTGCGAAAGCGGTCGAGCGGCCAGTCGGTCCAGATTTCCACACCTTGCGCGCACAGCGCACGGATGTTGGTCTCGCCGCGCAGGAACCACAGGAACTCGCGCGTCGCGGTCTTCCAGTAGACACGCTTGGTGGTCAGCAGCGGCATCCGTCCGTCGGCCAGATCGAACCGCAGGGTCGCCCCGAACACCGATCGCGTGCCAACTCCGGTGCGATCGATACGCTCATCGCCATGATCCCAAATGCGCCGCATCAGATCGAGATACTGCGATTCGGGATGGTTGCCTGTGGCGGGCTCGAATCGGGTTGCAGGGGCGCTGGCCATGACCCCACGCTAGACCGCCAAACCCCCGCTTGCCACCCCGCAGCCGCCCGACTATAGGCCCGCTCCTGCCTCGGCGCCCCGGGTTCTCGAACTTGGAGCGTCGGCATCGGTCGGGGAATAGCTCAGCCTGGTAGAGCACTGTCTTCGGGAGGCAGGGGCCGGAGGTTCGAATCCTCTTTCCCCGACCATTTTTTTTCGGAAAACTTGACGCCAGTGCAGCCCGCGCGGGAACGACCGCGCCGGGCCGCGGTTGCACCCCTTGAACAGTTTCAAGGGACAACCGCCATGGCCGAAACCTACACCGACGCGATCGCCAAGCTGAAAGCCGACCACGACAAGGTCGAGTCGATCTTCGCAAAGCTGAAGAATGCCAGCGAGGCCGAGACCAGAACGCTCGGCAACCAGGTCTGCAACATGCTCAAGATCCACATGACGCTGGAAGAAGAGCTGTTCTACCCTGCCCTGCGCGGGAAGAAGGAAGCCGACGAGGACAAGCTCGACGAAGGGCTGGTCGAGCACGATTCGGGCAAAGTACTGGTCAACGATGCTTTGGCTGATCTCGAGCAGGACCGCTTGGGCACGAAGCTGAAGGTGCTGGGCGAGCACATGGAGCATCACCATAAGGAAGAGGAAGAGTACGAAACCGGGATTTTTGCGCAGGCGCGAAAGGCCGGGATCGATTTGGTGGCACTGCTTGCCGCGATGGAAACGCGCGAAGCGGAGCTAAAGGCCGAGCTCAAGGACGGCGATCTGCCGACCGCGGAAATGAACTTTGTCGAGGTCGAAGCGAGCGAGACCTAACCGCCGCGTAGCAGCTGCACGCCGTAATCGCGCTCGAACAGATAGAGCAGCGTGCGGGCAGCCTGGCCGCGGGGGTTCTCAAGCCCCCCGTCGCGGTCGATCAACAACCGGGCGTCGTCGTGCGCGATCGGCAGCAGGCGCTGCAATTGCTCGGGATCGGCGACGCGAAACGGGGTTTCGCCCGACTGCCGCGTGCCGAGCAGCTCGCCCCCGCCGCGCAGGCGTAGATCTTCCTCGGCCAGCAGGAAGCCGTCCTGCGTCTGGCGGAGCAAGGCCAAGCGTTCGCGACCGGTTTCGCTCAGCGCCTCCCCGCGCAACAGCAGGCAGGTCGATTTGGCTGCACCGCGCCCTACCCGACCCCGCAACTGGTGGAGCTGGGCGAGGCCGAAACGCTCGGCCTGCTCGACCACCATCAGCGTCGCGTCGGGCACGTCGACCCCGACTTCGATCACGGTGGTGGCGACCAGCAGCTTCTTTTCGCCGGTCGCAAACACTTCCATCGCCGCGTCCTTGATCTCGGGCCGCAATTGCCCGTGGACCAAGACCACGTCATCGCCGAACCGCAGTTTAAGCGCAGCAAAGCGCGCCTCGGCGGCGGCGGTGTCCTCGCCCTCGCTTTCGCGGACCATCGGGCAGACCCAGTAGGCTTGCTGGCCGCTTGCGATATGGCGACCGACGCCGTCGATCACTTCGGCCATCCGCTCGATCGCGACCACCCGCGTATCGATCGCCTGGCGACCCGGCGGCATCTCGTCGAGGCGGCTGACGTCCATCTCGCCATACTGGGCCAGGGTCAGCGTTCGTGGGATTGGGGTGGCGGTCATCGCCAGGCAATGGGGCGTGCGGCGCGCCTTCTGGGTCAGCAGCAGGCGCTGGCCGACTCCGAAGCGGTGCTGCTCGTCGATCACCACCAGCCCCAGATTGCGATAGGCGACGGTGTCCTGGAAAATCGCATGGGTGCCAATCAGGATCTGGATGCTGCCATCGAGCAGCCCCATCAGGATCGATTCGCGCGCCCGGCCCTTGTCGCGCCCGGTGAGCAGCGCGATCTGAACCCCGGTGGGTGCCACCATCCGCCGCAAAGTTTCGTAATGCTGGCGCGCGAGGATTTCGGTCGGGGCGAGCAGCGCTGCCTGCGCCCCGCCCTCCACCGCGATCAGCATCGCCTCGAGCGCGACCACGGTCTTGCCCGATCCGACATCGCCTTGAAGCAGCCGCAGCATCGGCGCGCCCTGGGCCATGTCGCCCTCGATTTCGCTCATCGTGCGGAGCTGCGCCCCGGTCAGCGCGAAGGGTAGATCGAGCTGGGCGCGGAGGCTCCCGTCGCCAGCCAGCGACTGCCCCATCCGCGCGCGATTGAAACGCCGCACCAGCATCAGCGCGAGCTGGTTGGCGAACAGCTCGTCGTAGGCGAGGCGGTCGCGCGCCTCAGCGTGCGGGCCGCGGTGTGCCAGCGCCAGCGCCTCGCGCCAGGTCGGCCAGCCCATTTGCGCCAGCAAGCGCGGCTCGATCCATTCGCGCAGATCGGGCAGCAGCCCCAGCGCCTGCTGGGCGAGCGTGTGGACGCGGCTTTGGGTCAGACCCTCGGCCAGCGGATAGACCGGCTCCACAAGCGTCGTCAGCGAACCGGCACCTTCGTCCGAGATGTGATCGGGGTGGACGATCTGGCGGGTCTGGCCGAACTGATCGAGCCGTCCGGCGATCCAGCGCTTTTCGCCCAGAGGCAGGCTCTTCTTGGCCCACCCGGCGTTGCGCCCAAACCACGTCAGCGCGATGTAATCGCCTGCAGCATCCTCGGCCAGCACCCGGAACGGCCCGCGCCCCGCCGAAGCGCGGTATTCGCGCGGGGTCAGCGCGATGACGATCTGCTCGCCGACATCGGCATCGTCGAGCACCGCCACCGCGCGGCGCTGCACGAAGCGATCGGGCAGGTGATAGGCAACGTCCTTGACCCGCATCAGCGCCAGCCGTTCGAGCGGTTTGACCAGTTGCGGCCCCACGCCCTTGAGCCCGGCCACTTCGGCAAACAGCGGGTTGAGCAGGTCGGGACGCATAGCGCGCTGATAGCGCCTCCAAGCTCGCGCGTCGCCCCCGCCCTTGTCACGGCGCGGGGGGTCGATTAGCGCGATTCGCATGTCCGACCCCGCCCGCCTCGCCAAACTGCGCTTCCGTGCCTGGCACCGCGGCACGCGCGAAATGGATTACATCTGCGGATGCTACTTTGATCGCTGCCACCGCGATTGGAGCGAGGCGCAGGTCGCCTGGTTTGAGACGCTGCTCAAGGAGGAGGATCCTGACGTGATGGGCTGGGCGATGGGAACCCAGGATGTCCCGGCTCATCTGGCGGGGGAGCAGATGATCGCGTTCCAAAAGCTCGACTACGTCGATACGAGCCGGTAACGGCCACCGTCCTGCGCATCCTTCGACAGGCTCAGGATGAGCGGGTCTTGGGACATTTTCTCTCCTCCCGCTCATGCTGAGCCTGTCGAAGCACCGCACCCTTAGTTCATGCCCGATCTCAACCGCATCCTCTCGGCCAAGACGCCGCTGACGCTTGCATCGGTCGCCCGGGGCGCGGCGCCGCTGGTAATGGCCGACCTCGCCCGCGCCGCTGCTCATGCGAACAAAGGCCGCCGCGCGGTGTGGATCGCGCCCGACGAAGCCGGGATGCGCAGCGTGGCCGAGGCGGCGGTGTTCTTCGCGCCCGAGCTGGAAACGATCGAATACCCGGCATGGGACTGCCTGCCCTACGATCGCGCCAGCCCCGCGCTGTCGGTCAGCGCGCGGCGCTTGTCGGCGCTGCACCGGCTGCAAAGCCCCGCAAAGGCCCCGCAGTTGTTCGTCACTACGGTCAACGCGGTGCTCCAGCGCACGCTTACCCCGTTCCGCATCCGCGAATCGGTGCGCGAGCTGGCACCCAAGATGGAGATCGGTCGCGAAAGCCTGATCGCGCTGCTCCAGCGCCAAGGCTACGCGCGCACCGATACCGTGATCGATGCGGGTGAGTATGCGGTGCGCGGCAGCGTGTTCGACATCTATCCATCGGGGCTCGATCAAGGACTGCGGCTCGATTTCTTCGGCGACGAGCTAGAGACGCTGCGCACATTCGATTCGAGCACGCAGCGCTCGACCGGATCGCTCGAACGCTTCCTGCTGCTGCCCGCGACCGAAGCCCTGCTCGACGATGACAGCATCAAGCGCTTTCGCGCGCGCTATCGCGAGCGGTTCGGGGGTACGGCTACGACCGATCCCTTGTACCAGGCGGTTAGCGACGGACGCCGCCTGGCAGGGATGGAACACTGGCTGCCGCTGTTGGAAGAGCGGATGGTCACACTGTTCGAGCATCTGGGCGAAGACGACGTTACGGTGATCGACGGGTCCGCGCTCAAGGCTGCCGACAGCCGCCTGTCGGACATAGCCGATTACTACGCAGCGCGCAGCGACAAGGCTGCGGCGGCGACCTATCGCCCGCTCCCGCCCGAGCAGCTATACCTCTCCGAACCGGACTTCCAGCGCACCATCACCGCCTGGCCGGTTCACCGCGCGAGTATCTTCGCCGAGCCAGAATCGGCCAACGTGCTCGATTTCGGCTTCGCCAGCGCGCGCGATTTCACCCCCGAGCGCGGGCGCGGCGATAACATCTATGCAGCCGCCGCCAAACATCTGGCGAGCGTGGCCAAGGCCGGGCGCAAATCGCTGATCGCATCGTACAGCACCGGCAGCCGCGCCCGCCTGATTTCGCTGATCGGCGAGGCGGGCAAAGAAACAATCGTCCTGGCCGACGACTGGCAATCCGCGCTGGGCTTGGCCGCAAAGGGCCGCGCGG
>JANMPV010000400.1:0-10317 GCA_031370045.1 Novosphingobium sp.
GTCCGGGTGGTCGCAGCCGAAATGGGCAGTCTTGCCTCCGCGCTCACCGTGAGCGGCAGTATCGACTTCAACCAGCGCGATGTGGCGATCGTCCAGGCGCGGTCGGGCGGCTTCGTGGCGCGTGTCTATGCCCGCGCGCCGGGCGACATCATTGCGGCGGGTGCCCCGCTTGCCGACGTCCAGCTGCCCGAATGGGGCGGCGCTCAGACCGAGTTCCTTGCGGTGAAACGGCTGGGCAGGCCCGCGCTGACCAGCGCCGCCCGCCAGCGGCTCAAGCTGCTGGGAATGTCCGACGGCTTGATCTCCAGCGTCGAGCGCTCGGGGCGCACCAACGGGACGGTGACGATCACTTCGCCCATCGCCGGGGTGATCCAGACGCTCGATGCGCGCGCCGGGATGACGCTGGCGCAAGGGCAGACCCTCGCGCAGGTTACGGGCATCGACACGGTCTGGCTCAATGCCGCTGTGCCCGAAGCGCAGGCCGGTCGGGTCCGCGTCGGGCAGATCGCCACCGCGACTCTGACGGCCTTTCCCGGCGATTCCTTCGGCGGCCGGATCATCGCCATCCTGCCGACAGCACAGGCCGACAGCCGCACGCTGACGGTCCGCATCGCGCTCGCCAACCGGGGTCGGCGGCTGCGTCCGGGGATGTTCGCAGCTGTGACGCTGGGCGGCGATGGCGGCGCGGCGCTGCTGGTCCCGAGCGAAGCGGTGATCCGCACGGGCACGCGGACGATCGTCATGCTGGCCACCGGCAAGGGGCGCTATCGTCCGGCCGAAGTTCGCACCGGCCGCGAAGGCGGAGGCCAGACCGAGATTCTGGCGGGTCTTGCGGCAGGTGAGAAGGTCGTCGCCTCTGGCCAGTTCCTGCTTGATTCTGAAGCCAGCCTCACCGGAATCGCGGCGCGATCGCTGGGGCCGGGACGATGATCGAATGGATCATCCGCGCTTCGGTCAAGGCACGCGGGCTGGTCGTAGCCGCTGCGCTGGTTCTGACATTGATCGGCAGTTCTTCCGTTCGCACGACGCCGGTCGACGCGCTGCCCGATCTGTCGGATGTGCAGGTCATCATCCGCACCACTTATCCCGGCCAGGCCCCGCAAATCGTCGAGAACCAGGTGACCTACCCGATTACCTCGACGATGCTCTCGGTCCCCGGCGCGCGGGTCGTGCGGGGCTATTCGTTCGTCGGCGACAGCTTTGTCTATGTCCTGTTCGAGGATGGCACCGATCTTTATTGGGCGCGCAGCCGGGTCCTCGAATATCTCAGCCAGGTGCAAGGCCGCCTGCCCGCCGGGGCGAAGGCCTCGCTTGGTCCCGATGCGACCGGGGTCGGGTGGATTTACGAATATGCGCTGGTCGACCGCAGCGGGCGGCACGATCTGGCCCAATTGCGCAGCATCCAGGACTGGTTCCTGCGTTATGAGCTCAAGGCCGTCCCCGGGGTTGCCGAAGTCGCCAGCATCGGCGGCATGGTCAGGCAATACCAGGTCGTGGTCGATCCGCAGAAGCTCGCAGGTTATGGCGTGACCGCGAGCGATGTGGGAGATGCGCTAAGGCGCGCCAACCAGGAAACCGGAGGCGGGGTCGTCGAGCTGGCCGAGGCCGAATACGTCGTCCGCGCCACCGGATATCTCAAGACTCTCGACGATTTTCGCGCTGTGCCGATCCGCGCCGCGGCGGGCGGTATCCCGGTGTTGTTGGGCGATGTGGCGTCGGTCCAGGTCGGACCCGAAATGCGCCGTGGTATCGCCGAACTGAACGGCGAAGGCGAAGTCGCTGGCGGAGTGATCGTCATGCGCCAGGGCAAGAACGCCCGCGAGGTGATCGAGGGCGTGCAGACCAAGCTGGCCGAACTCAAGGCGGGCCTGCCGCACGGGGTGGAGATCGTTACCACCTACGACCGCTCGGGGCTGATCGACAGTGCGGTCGAGAACCTGACGGGCAAGCTGGTCGAGGAATTCATCATCGTCGCGCTCGTTTGCGGCCTGTTCCTGTGGCACGCACGCTCGGCGCTGGTCGCAATCCTCACGCTTCCGCTCGGCATCCTGATCGCCTTCATCGTGATGCGCATCCAGGGGTTGAACGCCAATATCCTCTCGCTCGGCGGGATCGCGATTGCCATCGGGGCGATGGTCGATGCCGCGGTCGTCATGATCGAAAACGCCCACAAACACCTTGAACACTGGACGCGCGACAACCCCGGCAAGGATCTGGAAGGCTCGCTACGGTGGGCGGTTATCACCGATGCGGCTGCCGAAGTCGGACCGGCGCTGTTCCTCAGCCTGCTGATCATCACCTTCTCGTTCATCCCGATCTTCTCGCTCCAGGGCCAGGAAGGCCGGCTGTTCGCGCCGCTCGCCTTCACCAAGACCTATGCAATGGCGGGGGCGGCGCTGCTGTCGATCACGCTCATCCCGGTGCTGATGGGCTGGTTGATCCGGGGGAAAATCCCCGCCGAGGATTCCAACCCGATCAACCGGTTTCTGACGCGGATTTACCGCCCCGCGCTCGACTGGGTACTGGCGCGGCCCAAGCAGGCCCTCGTCATCGCCGGACTCGTTTTCGCCTCCAGCCTGTGGCCGATCAGCCAAACCGGCGGCGAGTTCATGCCGCAGATGAACGAGGGCGACCTGCTTTATATGCCTTCGGCGCTGCCCGGCATATCGACCGCCAAAGCGGCGATACTGCTCCAGCAGACCGACCGCCTGATCAAGACCGTACCCGAGGTCGCCAGCGTGTTTGGCAAGGCCGGCCGCGCCGACACCGCGACCGATCCCGCCCCGCTCGAGATGTTCGAGACCACCATTCGCTTCAAGCCGAAGAGCGAATGGCGCAGCGGCATGACGCAGGACAAGCTGATCGACGTGCTCGACCGCACCGTCAAAGTCCCCGGTCTCGCCAATTTCTGGATTCCCCCGATCCGCAACCGCATCGACATGCTGGCGACCGGGATCAAGAGCCCGATCGGGATCAAGGTTTCGGGCGCGAACCTCGACGAGATCGACCGCACCGCGCGCCAGATCGAGGCGGTGGCCAAGACCGTTCCGGGGATCAGTTCGGCACTGGCCGAACGGCTCTCGGGCGGGCGCTACATCGATGTCAGCATCAACCGCGCTGCCGCGGCGCGCTATGGTCTCAACGTCGCCGATGTTCAGGCGGTGGTCTCGGGCGCGATCGGCGGCGAGGCGGTCGGGCAAACCGTCGAGGGCCTCGCTCGCTATCCGATCAGCGTGCGCTACCCCCGCGAAATCCGCGACAGCCTTGCTGACATCGTCAACCTGCCGGTGCTCACCCCTGCGCGTCAGCAGATCACGCTGGGGACGGTTGCCGATGTCCGCATCGTGGGCGGCCCGCCGATGCTGCGCAGCGAGAACGGGCGCCCCGCGACCTGGGTCTATATCGACGGGCGGGGCCGTGCCCTGACCGCGATCGTCGGCGATCTACAGCGTGCGGTGGCTGCCAAGGTGAAGCTGCCGCCCGGGATCAGCGTTGCCTATACCGGCCAGTTCGAATTTCTCGAACGCGCCACGCAGCGGTTGAAGATCGTTGTGCCAGCGACGCTGCTGATCATCTTTGCGCTGCTTTACGCAACGTTCCGGCGCTGGGACGAAGCCGCGCTGATCATGGTGACGCTGCCGTTCGCGCTGACCGGCGGGGTGTGGTTGCTGTACCTGCTTGGCTACAACCAGTCGGTCGCCACCGGTGTCGGGTTCATCGCGCTGGCCGGGGTTTCGGCGGAGTTCGGCGTGGTCATGCTGATTTACCTCAAATCGGCGATTGCCGAACACGCTGATGTGGAATCCGCGGTCCGCGCTGGCGCGCTGCTGCGCGTGCGGCCAAAAGCGATGACCGTGGCAGTTATCCTTGCCGGGCTGTTCCCGATCCTGATCGGCACGGGCACGGGCTCGGAAGTGATGAGCCGGATTGCCGCCCCGATGATCGGCGGCATGATAACCGCGCCGCTGTTGTCGATGCTGGTCATCCCAGCCGCCTATCTGCTCATGCGCCGTCCGCGCACCCGGGTCCAAAACCAACGAGAAACGCTGTGATGAAGACGCTCAAGATCGCTGCACTCATCCCGGAGCAGACTGGCGGCTAGCTGCCCGCCTGGGCGTTCAATTCCTGCCAGAAGCCGTGGTGATCATAGTTGGGGTAGATTGATCTCAAGGATCTCGATCGCGTCGCTCACATCACCGAACGGTATGACTTCACCTACCTCTGCTCCCAACATGGCACGGCTTAGCGGGGCGTTGAATGAGATCAGGCCCGCAGCGGGAGCCGCCTCATCGTCTCCGACAATCTCAAAGGTCTTGGGTTTGCCGTTCAGCAATATGCCGACCCGGGTGCCAAGTTCAACTCTTCCGCCGCGGGGAACAGGCACTACTTCAGCCGTCACCTGTCGCGTGGTCCAGTACCGAAGGTCACGCTGGATCGCAGTGCGAACCGCTGGATCTTCGCTGCCCTCAAGCTGCGCTTCGAGGAGAGCGATGCGTTGGACGATCAACGCCAGGCCCCGTGCCGTCACCAAATTCGGGCCAGCCGGGATTGGAACCTCAAATTTCGGTTCCAAGTGCTCCTCGTCACTCTCGCGACGGAATGCCACGCTCATAAAAATGTCGTCCCCATCGTTTGGAAGGCCGGATAGATGCAGTTTGCGTCGAGGCCAGTTGTGTTGGGGCTCGCGCTACGGGGAAATAGGATCTGCCGAGGCTGTTTGCCAGCCGACATCGAAGGGTCGCCAGCGATGATTACCTCGACGCCCAAGTTGCCGGGGGGCCTGTAAGCCGGGTTCTGTCTTGCGGGCGGTGTCCTTTCGGACCAGCCCCGCAAGGGCAGCCATTCCTCTAGGCCTTGCGTTGCCGCAAGGCTCAAGCAGCCAACCCGGGCGACTGGCGTGAAACCCGCCTGCTCTTGCGCCAGAGACGCACAAGCGCGCCACCCCTATTCGGCCTTGCTCCGGGTGGGGTTTGCCATGCGGGTTCTGTTGCCAGCCCCCCGGTGCGCTCTTGCCGCACCCTTTCACCCTTGCCGTGGAAGTTTCCCTCCGTTGGCGGTCTGCTCTCTGTGGCACTTTCCCTTGATTTCGCGCGTCCTTCGATCCTTCGACAAGCTCAGGACTCAGGATGAGCGGGAAACCCGGCGGGCGTTACCCGCCACCCTTGTTTCGTGGAGCCCGGACTTTCCTCGGTATCTTTCGATAACGCGGCTGCCCGGCCCCCCGGCGCAGCGGCGGTAGCATCGGCTGTGGATTTCGCCTAGCTGCATCATCTCAACCGGGTGCGGCGGTCGCTCTGGCGCAAATTGGCTCAGCACATCAGGAAGGCCGACGTTCTTGCCGCAACTCGCTCTGGCCCTGATCCTGCTCGCCTCTGCACCGGATGGCAGTCTTTCGGCACCACCTACCCCCGCGGTGGTCTCGACGGAAGTGCCACCGCCCGCCACGGTCGCCGGCCCCGCTTTGCCAGTCTCGACGCCGCCAGTCCTGCCCCCGCCGCCAGTCCTGCCCCCGCCGCCAGACCTGCCGACGCCACCAGCCACCCCCGATCCTGCCGCGGCCTTGCCCACAGCCTCCGATCCGGCGGGTGCCGCGACGGATCCCGACAGCGCCTACAGCACCGACATCGTCGTATCGGGCAAGCATGAGGCGCCCAGGGAGGACCCGCTCGAAGGGGTCAACCTCCAGAGTTACGAGGCGGTTCAGGCGGTCGACAAGGCGATCGTCGCGCCGGTGGCGATGGGCTATAAGCACGTAGTGCCCCAGCCAGTGCGACACGGCATCCGCAACCTGATCAACAACCTCGATGAGCCGGTCGTGGCGCTGAATTTCCTCCTCCAGCTCAAGCCGGGTAAGGCCGCCGAGACCCTCGGGCGGTTTGCGATCAACTCTACGATCGGCCTGGGCGGGCTGATCGATGTCGCCAAGAAAAAGCCGTTCAACCTGCCGCGCCGCTATAACGGCCTGGCCAACACCATGGGCTATTACGGCATCGGGCCCGGACCGTTCCTGTTCCTTCCCGGGATTGGCCCGACGACGGTGCGTGATCTGGTCGGGCGCGTGGTCGATTTCTCGCTGGTGCCGCGCGTGGTAGGCCCGCCGCTGACCCGGACCGAAGTTTCGATCGGAAAGGCCACGCTCAGCGCGATCAGCGACCGGATCGCCGACGATGCGCGGATCCGCAAACTGCGCGACCACACCGACGACGGCTATGGCTCGATTCGCAAGGATTACCTCGACCGCCGCCAGCGCGAAATCGATGCGCTGCGGGGCAAGACCAAACCCGCCACCGCTGTCGCGTCCGAGACCTTCCCGGCGCCCGAACCGGTGGCCGCGACCAACCCCTGAACCGCCTCAGCGCGCAACCCCGCGATCGCGGTCGATCAACAGCGCGAACACCATGGCCCCCACCTGCAAATCGATCTCGCCGTCGATCAGCGCGGGCCGCCAGCGTCGCTGGAACGCGCGCACCGCGGCGCGGCCGTCGGTGATGTCATAGCCGAAGCGTTCGAGCGCGAGCAGCACCGCGCCTTCGTTGTCGAACGGATCGCCCAGCTGGACCTCGGGGATGGGCAGTGCGAGGCGGTGGCGGGCGAGCAGCGGCCAGTCGAACAGCTCGCCCGGATCGTCCTTGCGCGCGGGTGCGATGTCGGAATGGCCGACGACGTTGGTGCGCGCGATGTCGTGCGCCTTCACGATCCGCGCCAGCAGCGGCAACAGCGCCTCCATTTGCGCCGCGGGAAATTCGCGATAGCCCCACTCGTGCCCGGGATTGACCAGCTCGATCCCGATGCTCGCCGAATTGATGTCGGTGGTCCCGCGCCAGTAACTGCGCCCGGCGTGCCACGCGCGCTTGGCCTCAGGCACCAGGCGGACGACTTCGCCATCCTCGCCGATCAGGTAGTGCGCGCTGACTTTGGCCGCGGGATCGACCAGCCGCGCCTCGGCCTCCGCCGCGGTTGGCATCCCGGTGTAGTGGAGCACCACCATCGAGACGGGCAGGGCGCGTTCGTCGCAGTTGGGCGACAGGTTTTCGCGGTGGATCAGGTCATCCATGGGGCGGGCCTTGGTGTTCGTGCTTCGACAGGCTCAGCATGAGCGGGTCTTGGCAAAATATCCGCTCATGCTGAGCTTGTCGAAGCACCAGCGCAACCCCAGCGGGATCAAGCGCGCGGCAGCACCGCGCCCATCACCAACGCGTCTTCGCCGTGGTGCCACTGGACCCCGCCGCCGACGCTGGCCGCCAACTGCTGGATCATCGCGGCGGGCGCGGTGCGGCTGGACAGGTCGCCAAGTGGCAATGAGCCGTCGAGCGCCTGGCCGATCGTCTGGTCGAACGCGATTCGCGGACCCACAGCGCGGATCACGATTTCGCTGGCACCGCCGCTGCCGCTCGCGCCGCCCGTTTCGCCGCCGGTCAGCTCTGCCCCCACTTCCAGCGTGCCGCCACGGACCAGCGCCTCGATCCCGATCGCGGCGAGGTTGAGCAGCGTCTTGACCGCCGCCTTGGGCAGCTCCTCGCTCGAAACCGTCCAGTCGAGCGTGATCCGTCCCGAATCGCCAATCAGCGCAGCGATCAGCGCGCGCGCTTCGTGCACCGGAACCATCTGCCCGAACCCGCCCGCCGCGCCGAACGCCAGGCGAAAGAACTTGAGCTTGTCCGCGCTCGCCTTGGCGCTCTGTTCGAGCAGTTCCATGCAGCGCTTGCGCATCTCGGGGTCTTTTTCGTCGCGCAGCAGCTCGAGCCCGTTCGACAGAGCCCCCACAGGCGAGAGCATATCGTGGCACAGCCGCGAGCACAGCAGGCTGGCGAGATCGAGAGCGGCGGTATCGGTCATCGGGTTCCCTGCGCGCGACGCCCCCTGGACGTGACGATTTCAGCGCCTTAACCGGCAACGAGGCAGGTGGAAAGCGGTTCGAATTTGTCCGCAGCATCACGCCAGAATGTCACCTCGCCGCTCGCCACGATTGCCCAGACTTTGCCGTCCCCGCTGGCGGCGGCCTGGTCGGTGGGAGAGGGCTCGGCGCTGCCGGTGGGGTGCGAATGCCAGTATCCGGCGACTGTCGGCCCGCCCGCGCGCGCGGCTTTGTGCGCAGCGATCAGCGCGGCGGGATCGATCTCGAAGTGGGTGAGGGGTGTGGGGTGGATGTTGCGCGTGGAAAGCACGGCTTCGATCCGATCATCGCTCCCCAGCAACAGCCCGCAAGCTTCGAGTGGCTGGGCAAGCGCGGCCTGCGCCTTCATCGCAGCCACAACATCATCCTTCACCACCAATCCCGTTTGTCGTGAGCTTGTCGAGAAGGCCATCGCCTGGGGCTAGGTCAAGGACAGTCCTTCGACAAGCTCAGGACAAACGGTTAGTGGGCTTTTGTGGAGGCCGAACGCATCATCGAAGGCGTGCTCGCTGGCGAAGGCGCGCGGCTGGACAAGGCGCTGGCCGAGGCGAGCGGGTTGTCGCGTGAGCGGGTCAAGGCGCTTTTGGGCGAAGGACGGGTGCTGGTGGACGGCATAGCCTTCACCCAGGCATCGGCCAAGTTGCCCGAAGGCACCCGCTGGGCGATCCATGTGCCGCAGGCGGTACCCGCCGTCGCTGCCGCACAGGATATCCCGCTGGTCATCGCGTACGAGGACGAGCATCTGATCGTCATCGACAAGCCGACCGGGCTGGTGGTCCATCCGGCCGCAGGCAATCTCGACGGGACGCTAGTCAACGCGCTGCTCCACCATTGCGCGGGCCAGCTTTCGGGCATCGGCGGGGTCGCGCGGCCCGGAATCGTCCACCGGATCGACAAGGACACTTCCGGGCTGCTGGTCGTCGCCAAAAGCGATGTCGCCCACGAAGGCCTCGCCCGCCAGTTTGCCGACCATTCGATCGAGCGCGCCTATCATGCAGTCTGCGCGGGGCGGCCGCTGCCCCCGGCGGGGACGATCCGCGGGGCGATCGCGCGTTCGACGTCAGACCGAAAGAAGATGGCGCTGGTCGGTCCCAACATCGCCGGCAGTCGCGGCAAACATGCGGTAACGCATTATCGTACGCTTCAAGCCCTTGAATCGGCAACCTATCTGGAGTGCCAACTCGAAACCGGACGAACCCATCAGGTTCGCGTTCATCTTGCGTCAATCGGTCATCCGCTATTGGGCGATTCTGTCTATGGACGCTCGCCCCCATCGATTCGCCCGCTCCTCGCCCGGCTCTGCTTTGCTCGCCAGGCGCTCCACGCTGCACGGCTCGGCTTCATCCATCCGGTCAGCGGCCAACGGCTCGCCTTCGCCAGCATGTTGCCCGTCGATCTGCGGGAACTGATCGTCGAATTGGGAGGTTTGCCCCAAGCCTCCTGATGTAGACGACACCCTGAGATAAGAGGCACCCTGATCTAAGGGACACCCTGAAACAGTGTGAATGAGCGGGTAGGTGACGATATAGATCGGGTCGCGCTATCACAGTGGATAGAAAGCATCAGTGGTCCCACCCGCCGCCGCCCGCTAATGGGGACGGCCACGGGGATCGACGAAAGGACGGTACGTTCAAGTGAGCAAGGTTCCGACGCGCAGGTCCAGCCTTCCCGCCGTGCCGGTCATGGGCGGCGAAGCCGGGTTGAACCGCTATCTGACAGAAATCCGCAAATTTCCGCTGCTCGCACCTGAGCAGGAGTACATGCTTGCCAAGCGGTTTGCCGAGCACCAGGATTCCGAGGCCGCAGCCCAGCTGGTTACCAGCCATCTGCGCCTCGTCGCCAAGATCGCGATGGGCTATCGCGGTTATGGCCTGCCGGTCAGCGAGCTGATCTCCGAAGGCAACATCGGACTGATGCAGGGGGTCAAGAAATTCGATCCCGAGCGCGGCTTCCGTCTCGCGACATACGCGATGTGGTGGATCAAGGCCTCGATCCAGGAGTACATCCTGCGGTCATGGAGCCTGGTCAAGATGGGCACCACCGCTGCGCAAAAGAAGCTGTTTTTCAACCTGCGGCGGATGAAGAAGAACCTCGAAGCGTTCGAGGATTCGGACCTCCACCCCGACGACGTGCGCAAGATCGCGACCGACCTGGGCGTGCCCGAAGTCGACGTGGTCAACATGAACCGGCGGATGATGATGGGCGGCGACGCCAGCCTCAACGTCAGCCTGCGCGCCGACGAGGACGGTGCCGGGCAGTGGCAGGACTGGCTGGTCGATGATCGCCCGTTGCAGGACGAGACCGTCGCCGATGTAGAGGAAGCCGGGCTGCGTCACGAGATGCTGACCGAGGCGCTCGACGTGCTCAACGAGCGCGAGCGCCACATCCTGACCGACCGCCGCCTGGCTGAAGAGCCCAAGACG
>JANMPV010000455.1:0-2061 GCA_031370045.1 Novosphingobium sp.
GCGAACACCACTGCGTCGCCCAGCTTGCCCAGCACCAGCGGGCGGATGCCCAGCGGATCGCGGCAGGCGATCATCCCGGCGGGCGTCATGCAGATCAGCGAATAGGCGCCTTCGACCATCCGCAGCGCATCGACGAAGCGATCGAGCAGGGTGGGATAGCGGCTGGTCGCGACCAGATGGATGATCACTTCGGTGTCCGAAGTGGACTGGAAGATCGAGCCCTTGCCGACCAAGTCGCGACGCAGCGAAACCGCGTTGGAAATGTTGCCGTTGTGGGCGATCGCGAACCCGCCCGAGGCAAGATCGGCGTAAAGCGGCTGGACATTGCGCAAGCCCGAGCCGCCGGTGGTCGAATAACGGACATGCCCCGCGGCCATTTCGCCGGGCAATTCGGCCAGTGCCGCAGCGTCGGAAAAATTGGCCGCAACATGCCCCAGCCCGCGGCGGGAAAAGAATTCCTGCCCGTCGAAGCTGGTCATGCCGACTGCTTCCTGTCCGCGGTGTTGCAGCGCGTGGAGCCCCAGCGCGACGATGGTGGCGGCATCGCGCGCGCCGACCACGCCAAAAATGCCGCACTCCTCGCGCAGCTTGTCACCGTCGGGGTCTAGGTAGGGATGGGTGAGGTTCATGCGGTTCGTGGACTCGCTGCGACGCCGACTGTCCCTGGCCGCTGCCCTGTGGCGGGGTTCGGGCGCGAAGGCAAGGGCGGCTTGGATCAGGCTGAGATAGCAAGCGGATGGCCGATCATCGCGCGATCTCGCGTGAGCAAGCGCATGCCGTTTGCTTGCGCCTGGGCGACGAGCAGTTCGTCGAACGGATCCTTATGCCGCAGCGGGGTCTGTAACTCGGTGACGGCGTCGATGCCAGACAGGAACAATTCCTGACAATCGAGCGCGACCAGCGCATTGCGAACGCTCAAGGGCTCGGCGGGCCCCTTTCGCTCTCCCGAACGATAGAAGCTGCTCCACTTCAGGCGCAGTTCCCAGAGGGACACCGCCGAAAAAAACAGCTGTCCCGAATTTGTCTCAATCGCATTGCGTTCGCTGATCGAGAGTTCATCACCACCCCCAGAAAGCCAGAACGCAATGTGGGTGTCGAGAAGCAGCCTCAATCTTCCAGTCCGAGAACACGACGGCTGAAGGCAGGGTCATTGAAATCGTCGGGCAGGGGCGGCATCCGGTCGAGACCCAGTTCCTTGGCCACGCGTTTGGCCTTGTCCCAGTCGAAACCCGGTCGGACGGGCTTGGCCGGAATCCACTCGATGAACGGTTGCCCCTGCTTGGTCACCACCACGCGTTCGCCACGCGCGGCGGCAGACGCAGCTTCGCTGAAGCGGGCTTTGGCTTCGCGGATCGACAGTTCCATCGCAGGTGCTCCGTGGCGGACGACAATATGTAGTCTCACTGTAGTCACTAAGCAAGGTCTGAGTAGGTGGACCGCTTGCCAGATTCTCCCCCGCCCCCTACATCGCGCCGCACAACGCCCACCCGGAGCGCCCTCCTTGATCCTTACCCCGTTCGAATGGATGATCGCCAAGCGCTATATGCTGCCTGGCCGGGGCGAGGCGTTCATTGCGCTGGTCGCTGGGATCAGCCTGGCGGCGGTGATGCTGGGGGTGGCCGCGCTGGTCATCGTGATGAGCGTTATGAACGGGTTTCGCGGCGAATTGCTCGACAAGATCGTCGGGCTCAACGGCCACGCGGTGATCCAGGCTTATGGCGGGAGGCTTGAAAACTGGCAGCAAATCCTCGCGCAGGTGCGCAAGACCCCCGGGGTGGTCCATGCCAGCCCGCTGATCGAACAGCCGCTGCTCGCCACCTTCAACGGGCGGGTCGAGGCGGTGCTGGCGCGCGGCAACACCGATCCCGATATCCGCGCGCTGGAAGACAAGCGCATTTCGGGGACCATGACGCAACTCGTGCCCGGATCGGGTAATGTCGCGATCGGCAGCCAGCTCGCGCAGAACTTGGGCGCGCGGGTCGGCGATACGATCACGATCATCAACCCGCAGGGCCGCTCGACCCCGTTCGGCACCGTCCCGCGCCAGATCGGTTACCGCAT
>JANMPV010000487.1:0-2057 GCA_031370045.1 Novosphingobium sp.
TTCTTGAGTTCGTGAACCAGGGCATCGTCGGGCGCGGGGCGGTTCATTTCTTCCTGGATCTTGCGTTCCAGTCCGGCGTGCTTTTCGACCAGCGCGCTCATGTGCGATGCTTCCATAGGTGTTCGCCTCCGTCGTTGGCCCAGGACCCGCGTTGTGCGATGCCCGGGGCCGGGTGTAACCCGTCCAGGCGCGGTGGCGGTGTGCGGTCGCACGGTGGACTGCGACCGACTCCAAGCCCCCGCGTCGTTGTCATGCAAGCACATTGGTCGTAGCTTGCAAGCGTTATTGGATGGCGGACGCGGCGGATGGATTCCTAACCAGGATGAACCGCATCAAGGGCCAGAACGAAGGGTATACCGGAGTGAGCGAAGAAGAGATGCGCAAGCGGCTGGAAATGCTGCGTATCGATCATCGCGACCTGGATGCGGCGATCGATGCGCTGACCGCTTCGGGGGCGAAAGACCAGCTTCAGGTCGCCCGGCTGAAAAAGCGCAAGCTTCGGCTCAAGGACCAGATCTCGATGCTCGAGGACTACCTGATCCCCGACATCATCGCCTGAACTTCCCGGCTGCGGCCGTTGGTGCGGCGCAGCGGAGGAATCGGGTCGCGCGGGTGCATTTTCGTGCCGCGCTGGGACAGCCCCGACATCGCCGGTGAAACCGCGCGGAACAAGCGTGGCAGTGGGCGAAAACGCGGCGTAGGGAAGCGGCGCAATGGCACTACCGGCAGACATCAATCCGCGAATCGTGGACGCGCTGTATTGCGATGCGCTGGTGCTTGCGGACGAGCTGCGTACGCGCTTTGGCGGCGACTTCTCGATCGGCGAGGATTGCGCGGCGCGGGTCGCGCTGTCGTGCGAGGGACTGCGCGCGACCACCCGGACGATGCATTGCCTCGCCTGGCTGCTCAACCACCGCGCGTTCTTCGCGAGCGAGATCAGCGAATTTCAGCTGCGCCGCCACGGCCGCCTGCCCGCGCGCTCGGCCTCGGGCGACCTGTCGCTGGTGCCCGACGATGCCGCCCGGCTGGTGCGAATGAGCGAGCGCCTGTTCGCGCGGATCGAGCGGCTGGAAGCCGCGTGGCGGCGGGGCGATACGGGGCAGGACGGCGAGAGCGCCATCGAGCGGTTGCGGCAAAGGCTGGCGGGCGCGCGGTAGCGTCTGCCGTCAAACCTTCGCCACCGCCTCGCGCCACACCGCCAGCCGCGTGTTCCTGACATGCGCGTCCATCCCCGGCACAAACCCCACCACCGGCCCGCGCATCGCTGCTGCCGCTTCGTCCAGCCCGCCAAACCAGCCGCTGCCGACCGCCGCCAGCATGGCTGCACCCAGCGCGGTGGTTTCGACCATTTCGGGGCGCTCGACCGCGATATTCAGGATGTTGGCGAGGTCTTGTGCCAGCCAGTCATTCGCGCTCATCCCGCCGTCGATCCGCAGGCTCGCCCATGGCGCGCCATCGGCGGCGAAGGCGTCCATCAGGTCGCGGGTTTGGTTGGCGGTGGCCTCGAGCGCGGCGCGGGCAAGATGCGCGCGGGTGGTGGCAAAGCTCATGCCGGTCAGCGCGGCGCGCGCATCGGGCCGCCAATGCGGCGCGCCCAGGCCCGACAGCGCGGGGACCAGTACCACCCCGCCGGTATCGGGCACGCTGGCGGCGAGCGCGGCGGTCTCCGCTGCACTGGCGATCACCCCCAGACTGTCGCGCAGCCATTTGACCAGGCTGCCCGCGACGAACACCGAGCCTTCGAGCGCATAAGTCCGCTGGCCGTCCAATTGGGTCAGCACGGTGCCGAGCAGGCGGTGGCGCGAGCGCGGCAGCGTGGTGCCCATGTTGGCGAGCACGAACGCCCCGGTGCCGTAGGTCGCCTTGACTTCGCCCGAATCGTTGCAGCCCTGGCCGACGGTGGCGGCCTGCTGGTCGCCCGCGAGGCCGCGGATGGCGAGCGGCGCGTCGAACAGCCCCGCCGCGATGGTCCCGAAATCGCCCGCGCAATCGATCACTAGCGCAAGCGCCGCGCGCGGCACTCCGAACAGGTCGCACAAGCCGGGATCGAACTGCGC
>JANMPV010000470.1:0-3256 GCA_031370045.1 Novosphingobium sp.
CTACCGTTGGGACCGCCGCCTGCCGTATGTTGCGCATTTCGCCGACCCGGCCGAACTTGACCACTTCCTCGCCACCGTGATCCCGCTTGAATGGCACGCCCAGCACGATGCCGGGCGGCCCGCAGCCGAAATGGTTGCCGAGCGCAGCGCCCTGTTCCCTCAACACGCCACGCTGATCGCCGACTGGTTCGCGCGCTTCAACGAAAGCATCCCCGGCCCCGTCCCCGGCAGCCTCGAACTGGTCGAGCGCCTGCTGGCCAACGACGTACCGCTCCACGCCATCACCAACTTCGGCGCCGACACCTGGGCCGGGTTCCGCCCCACCGCGCCCATCTTCGACAAGTTCCGCGACATCGTCGTCTCGGGCGACGAGAAACTCGCCAAGCCCGGCCCCGCGATCTACGCGCTGGCCGAACGACGCTTTGGTTACGAGCCGCAAGCAATGCTGTTCATCGACGATTCGCTGCCCAATGTAGAGGCAGCGCTGGCACGCGGCTGGAACGCGCATCATTTTGTCGACGCAGCGGGGCTTGAGGGGGAGTTGAACGAATGGAACTTGCTGAGCCATCCACAGGCCGCGCCGACACCATAACCATTGCCAAGCAGCCTGCGTCGCTAGCACCCGACCGGCTGGAGCGGGTTCTCGCGATCGCCGCGGTCGTGCTGCTGGGCGCGGTGATAGTCGCCCTGATCCGCGGGCGGGCCGAATGGGGCCAAATTCCCTGGCAGGTCTGGCCGCACCTGGCGACGATCGTTCTTGCGGTCGGATTGACCCCGGTGATGCTGTTGCGGCGTCGCGGCGATCGGGGCCACCGGATGCTGGGCTGGGTGTGGGTCAGCGCGATGCTGCTGACCGCCCTGCTCAGTTTCAATTTGCGCGAAATCAATCGCGGGGGCTTCAGCATCATCCACCTGCTGTCGGTATGGACGCTGGTCCAGGTGCCGATCATTGCCTGGACCGCCCGAACGCACAACGTGAAGCGGCATCGCCGCACGGTGCGCGGGATGGTGATCGGTGCGCTGTTAATCGCGGGATTCTTTACCTTCCCGTTCAACCGGCTGCTCGGCAGCTGGCTGTTTGGCTAGCGCTTACCGCCGCCCCAGCGCCGTTTCGCTCTGCGCCATCAGCGCGGCGATAATCTCGGCCACTGGCTCTTCCTGCGTCACCATCCCCACGCTCTGTCCGGCCATCAGGCTGCCATGCTCGACGTCGCCGTCGATCACCGCGCGGCGCAGCGCACCGGCCCAGTAGTGTTCGATCTGGAGCTGGGCCTCGCCCATCGCGATGCCGTCTTCGTCGAGCGCGCGCGCGACTTCGAGCTGCTTGGCGGTGAACAGTTCACTGCCCTTGTTTTTCAGCGCCCGGACCGGGATTACCGGCAGTCGCGGATCGACCTGGACGCTGGCGACTGCGTCGCGCGCGCTGGCGCGGAAGAATGCCTTCTTGAACGCGGGGTGGGCGATGCTCTCGGTCGCGCAAGCGAAGCGCGTGCCGAGCTGAACCCCGCAAGCGCCCATCTCGAGATATCCGGCGATCGCTTCGCCCCGCCCGATCCCGCCCGCGACGAACACCAGATGCTCCTCGGCCAGCGCGGGGAGGATTTCCTGCGCCAGCACGCTGGTCGAGACCGGGCCGATGTGGCCACCGGCCTCCATCCCCTCGATCACCAGCGCGTCGGCGCCCGCCCCATCCCTTTGGCGCAGCAGCTTCTTGCCCAAAGCAAGCGTCGGAGCGAAGCAGATGACTTTCGCGCCGTTGGCGGCAATTGCCTCGACGCTGCCCTTGGGCGGGATCCCGCCTGCCAGCACGACGTGGCTGACGCGGTGCCGCACGCACACCTCGATCAGCTCGAACAGCTGCGGGTGCATCGTGATCAGGTTAACCCCGAACGGCTTGCTCGTCAGCGCGGCAGTCGCTGCAATCTCGGTGTCGAGCAGCTCGGGGGTCATCGCCCCGCACGCGATCACCCCAAATCCGCCAGCCTCGCTGATCGCGCTGACCAGGTGGCGTTCGGATACCCAGCTCATCGCGCCGCACAGGATCGCGTACTCGCTTCCAAGAAACTCGCAGCCGCGCTGCATGAGGTGGGAAGTAAGGGGATAGTGGCTCATCGCGGGGCGCTTACGGCGTGCCCGGCGCAGCGGCAAGCGGCGCGCGAATCGCGACCGGCCGATTAATCGATTTTTCCGCACGCATTGACCATGCTTAATCGCTTCACTCGTTTGACGGACGGCGTAGGGGTATGACTGAGGATTAGCCGGACCACTGGCGCGAACGAGGAGCAGGACGATGAACGCTATAGTCGGATCGATGGGTGCGGGCGGATGCCCGGTGACGGGTGTGCGCGCCCTGCTGGGTCGCACCAACAAGGATTGGTGGCCCGATGCACTGGCAGTCGATGTGCTCGCCCCCAACGGCAGTGTCGATCCGATGGGCCCGGGCTTCGACTATGCCACGGCGTTCAACACCATCAATTACACCGCGCTCAAGGCCGATCTGACCGCGCTGATGACCGACAGCCAGCCGTGGTGGCCGGCCGATTATGGTCACTACGGCCCGTTCTTCATCCGCATGGCGTGGCACGCCGCAGGAACCTATCGCACCGGCGACGGGCGCGGCGGCGCCAATTCCGGGCAGCAGCGGTTTGCTCCGCTCAATTCGTGGCCCGACAACGGCAACCTCGACAAGGCCCGGCGTCTGTTGTGGCCGATCAAGCAGAAGTACGGCCAGACCATCAGCTGGGCCGATCTGTTCATCCTGGCAGGCAATGTCGGGATCGAATCGATGGGCGGTCCGGTGTTCGGCTTCGGTGCCGGCCGCGCCGATGTTTATGAACCCGAGCGCGACATCTATTGGGGCGACGAAGACAAGTGGGTCAACGAAGGCGTCGCCACGCGCATCCGCCCCGATGAAGGCTTCGCCGAACTCGACGGGCCGCTCGCCGCGATCCAGATGGGGCTGATCTACGTCAATCCCGAAGGTCCGGGCGGCAACCCCGATCCGTTGCTGTCGGCACGCGACATGAAGGCGACCTTCGAGCGCATGGCGATGAACTCCGAAGAAACCGTCGCGCTGACCGCGGGCGGGCACACCTTCGGCAAGGCGCACGGCAATGGCGACGCCGGATTGCTCGGCAAGGCTCCCGCAGGCGGCGATATGGCTTCGCAGGGCTTTGGCTGGGTCAGCGGCCACGAAAGCGGCGGCATCGGCGAACACACCGTCACCAGCGGGATCGAAGGTTCGTGGGTCAACACG
>JANMPV010000496.1:0-7824 GCA_031370045.1 Novosphingobium sp.
TGCGATTTCTATTGCAAACTCCCGCCCGATCTCCCCGCCATGCTCGCTGCCGACGATCCCGAAGCGGCGATGTTGCGCGGCCTGCCGTGGCGCAAGGCGCCCGGGGAGCTCCCGGCGGATCAGATCTATTTCTACGCGGGCGACCGCAAGACGCTGAGCACCATCGGCGACCGGCTGTTCAACGCGCTGTTCCGCGATCCCGCAGGCGATGACCACGCCGAAGTGCTGATCCGCGAAATCGCCCATGCCAAGCAGAACGGCGATTTCCTAAAGGTGACGCTCGACCTGTCGGACGCACCCGAGTTGGTCGGCGTGCCGTGGGAGGCGGCGTTCTACAAGAAGGGTGGCTATTTCCTCGCGACCGATGTCGCGGCCAACCTCGTCCGGGTGCTGCCGGGTGGTCCGTCCGCCCCGCCTCCGCCGATTGCGGGGCCGGTGAAGGTGCTGATCGTGATCGCCAACCCGTTTCCCGATCGCCTGCTCGACGTCGACAAGGAGCGCGCGCAGATCACGGAGATCCTCTCCGCAGTACCCGCCGCAGCTACCGGCGGCGCGGCGTTCGAGGTGCTGCCGCCGCTGGTCGACGCGACCCGCGCCAAGCTGGGCCGCGCGCTCGCCGATCTGCGCCCGCACGTGGTCCATTTCATCGGCCACGGCGCGTTCATCGACCAATCGGGGTTCATCGCGCTGCAAGGCGACGCGGTCGGCAAGGCCGATCTGGTCGATGCTGCGGCGTGGCGGCTGTTCTTTCAGAACGACACCCCATGGCTGGCCTTCCTCAATTCGTGCCAGGGCGCGCAGGCCGAGCGCGGCAACTTGTTCGGCGGGACCGCGCAAGGGCTGATCCAGGCCGGGGTGCCGTTCGTGGTTGCGATGCAGTTTCCGATCTCGGATCCTGCCGCGATCCTGTTCGCGAGCGAGTTCTACCGTTCGCTGGCCAAGAGCGAGCCGGTGGTCCAGGCGGTATCGCGCGGACGCAACGCGATCGCCCGCGACGACGCCTGCGCGCCCGAACTGATCACCCCGGTGGTCTATGCGAGCGGGGTGGCGGAAGTGCTGCCGCTGGTTGCGCCGATCGCGGTGCCGCCCGTTTCCACTTCGCCGCCACCTCCCGCGTCAACCGCGACTCCCGATTCGTGGCGCAAGATCGCGCTTGGTGCGCTGGTAGTGCTGGCGCTGGCGGTTGTGACGCTGGCCGCGGCGATGTTCGGACTGGGCTCCAAATCGGAGCAGGCGACCAACACCAGCGCAGTGCCGAGCGAGGGCCCCGCTGGCGGATCGGTGCCGCTTGACCGAACCGGCGCCGATGACAGAAGGGATGGCGAAACCGCCGCTCCCTCGCTGCCGCCGCGAACCCGGCCGACCCGCGCTCGGCCGTCTCACGCGATCATCCCTGAGGAAGCCTCTCCGCGGCCGATCGTGAAGCGGCGGGTAGTCCGTCGTCGCTCGGCGCCGCCGGGGGGCGGCGGCGGCGAGGGCACGAACGCCTCGGCAGAGGTGGATTGGGAAACCTCGCCCCCCCCACCTCCGCCACCGCCCCCTCCACCTCCGCCACCGGTCGTCATCGGCGGAGGCGGTGGATGCCGGGATGGTGTCGTGATCAGCGGCGAGCCAACCTGCCCCGGCGGGGGATCAGTCTTAGAGTCAGGGCGCCGGAAAAGAGGGCTGCTTGGGGCAATCGGCCATGCGATCGGCGGACTGTTTGGTGGTATCTTCGGCCATGCCACGCCAATGCCGCAACCCGTACCTGTTCTTCTACCGCCAACGCCAGAGCCGCCGCCCCCGCCGCCCCCGATGTTGCAGCCGGTGTGCAATAAGGGTCCGTACATCGTGTTCTTCGATTGGGACAAATCGGATATCACGCCTGAAGCGGCGACCATCCTCGACAACTCGGTCGGCGCCTACGGCATCTGCGCCAACGTGCCGATCATGCTTTCGGGCCACACCGATCGTTCGGGTTCGACCCAGTACAACATGGGCCTGGCCGACCGTCGCAACGGTTCGGTCCGTGGCTACCTCACCTCGCACGGTGTGCCAGATGGCAGCATAGCAGCCCAAGCCTTCGGCGAGAGCCAGCTGCGCGTGCCAACTGCCGACGGGGTGCGCGAACTGCAGAACCGCCGCGTCGAGATCACTTACGGCCCCGGTTTCGACGATCCGGCCGAAGCGCCCGCGCCTGCCGAGACTGCTGGCAATCCGACACCATCGGTGACACCTTGAGCGCGATCTTCTTCGAGTCGCGCCAACCGGAACACCGGTGGAAAAAATCCTGCCGCATCAGCGCGGGGACAGCCTTGAAGGAACGATCGATGACTTGCTTACCCGCCCGCACCGCACCGCGCCATGACTGATCACGCCGCGCTCGCCGGTGAGGATCCGATCCTTGCCCCGTCCGCGCCCACCGACGGGGTCGGGCTGTGCCTTTCGGGCGGCGGTTATCGCGCGATGCTGTTTCACGTCGGCGCGCTGTGGCGGCTGATGGAAGCGGGCAAGCTGCTCGACCTGACCCGCATCTCGAGCGTTTCGGGCGGATCGATCACCGCCGGGGTGCTGGCGCTGGCATGGCCCGCCTTGAAGGCGGACGGGATGGCCGCGTTCCAGCGCGAAGTGGTTGCGCCATTGCGCGAACTTGCCGACCACACGATCGACGAACGTTCGGTGCTGGGTGGAATCTTCCTCCCTGGGACGATTGGCAGCTACGTTGCAGGGGCCTATGCCAAGCGCCTGTTTGGCAACAAAACCTTGCAGGATCTGCCGCCCGACCCGACCTTCGTGTTCAACGCGACCAACCTCGAGACCGGATCGTTGTTCCGCTTTTCGCGGGCGGAAGCGGCAGACTGGCGCGTCGGGCGGATCGCGAACCCCACGATCCGCATCGCCGATGCGGTCGCGGCGTCCTCGGCGTTTCCCCCGGTGCTCTCGCCGTTCATCCTCGACGTCCACCCCGGCGATTTCGATCCGCGGCGCCCCGATGAGATCGAGGACGATGCGTTTCGCAACGAGATCAGCCTGTCGGACGGCGGAGTTTACGACAACCTTGGCCTTGAGCAGGTGTGGAAACACTGCCGGACGGTGCTGGTCTCCGACGGCGGCGGCAGGCTGGCCGACGATTCCTCGCCACCGGGCGACTGGGCGCGGCAATCGATGCGGGTGATGGAGGTGATCGACCACCAGGTTCGTAACTTGCGCAAGCGTCAGGTGGTCGGCTCGCTGGCGGATGGCGAACGTCTCGGCAGCTATTGGGGCATCCGCACCGACATTGCCGACTATGGCCTGGGCAATGCTCTGCCCGCGCCGCACGCCAAAACGATCAAGATCGCCGAGATCGCCACCCGCCTGCGCCGGATGGACGCGCGCGAACAGGAGCGCCTGATCAACTGGGGCTATGCGGTGAGCGACGCTGGAATCCGGCGCTATTGGGATGCCACGATCGCGCGGCCCGGCGCCTTTCCCTATCCAGTGACAGGAATCGGCTGATGTCCGAAGCGACTTATTTCGTGCTCGATATCGACGACGAGCGGGCATCCGCGATGCGCTCGTTTGGCCCGGCGGGCGGGCTTGGCACGCGCTCGCTGACCGGGTCCGGCGGCACCCGCCGGGCGGTCGCAACCCCGCTCAAGGTCAGCGCCGAAAAGATGACCCCCAAGCAGGTTGCGGACGCACGTCGCGGGGATCCGCGACGAATGATCGAACGCGCGTTCCCGCTGCGTCTGCTCAAGCCAATGGGCACGCCGGTTGCAGCGGCGGCCGGGTCTTCCGCATGGGGTCTGGCCGCGACGATGGCCGATGGCAGCGCGCTCGATGGCAGCGGTGTGACCGTCGCGGTGCTCGATACCGGGATCGACCGGACCCATCCCGCGTTCGCCGCGATGGGCGCGCGGCTGGTCACCCGCGATTTCACCGACGACGCCGGAACCGCAATCGATACCCAGGGCCACGGCAGCCACTGCGCCGGGACAATCTTCGGCGGCGACGTCGGCGGCACCCGCATCGGCATCGCCCGCAACGTATCGCGCGCGCTTGTCGGCAAAGTCCTGCCCGACGACCGCCCCGGCGATTCGGCGATGCTGTTCAAGGCGATGCAGTGGGCGGCGGGCGAAAACGCCAACATCGTGTCGATGTCGCTGGGCTTCGATTTTCCCGGAATGGTCGCGCAACTGGTCGAGGAAGGCACCCCGCCGGCGGTCGCCACTTCCAACGCGCTGGTCCTGTTCTCCCGCAATTTGCGCGGGTTCGACCGGCTGATGAGCTTCTTTCGCTCCAGCGCCGACATGCTGGTGGTCGCCGCCGCAGGCAACGAAAGCGATCGTCCTGCCAACGTCCGGATTTCGGCCTCGCTGCCCGCCGCAGCCGAGCAGATACTGGTCGTGGGGGCCTATGGCCGCAAGGGCAAAGCCTATGAGATCGCATCGTTTTCCAACGTAGATGTGACGATTTCCGCCCCGGGGGTCGATATCCTTTCCGCCGGGCTCGGCGGCGGGCTGGTCACGATGAGCGGAACCAGCCAGGCCTGCCCGCACATCGCCGGACTGGCCGCGCTGTGGTGGCAGAAGATCGCGGATTCGGGCGAGACCCCCACCGCCGAGAAAGTTCGCGAGAAGCTATTTGGCGCTGTCACCCTCGCCAAGCTGCCGACCGACGCCGACGAATCCGAGCGCGGTCGCGGGCGCGCATTGGCACCGAAGACCTGAGCCGCCAGTGGCCGACCCCGCGCTGATCTTCAACGACCCTGCCAACCGCGCGGGCACCCATGTCCTGCTGATCGGCGTGGGCGACTATCCGTGGCTCGAAGCCGGCGCCAAGTGCACCACGCCCGCACGCCAGGCGGCGGCGATGGGCATGGGCCAGCTTGGCGCGCCGCCGCTGTCGATGCGCGCGATGGCCGACTGGTTCCTCGATCAGTTTGCCAACCCCGACAAGCCGCTCGCCAGCGTCGCGCTGCTGCTGTCCGAGCCGGTGGCGACCGATTATCGCGGCAGCGCGGTGCCGCGCGGTTCGATCGCAGACGTCAAAAAGGCGGTCGGGGCGTGGATCACCCGCGCCAACACGCGGCGCGACAACGCGCTGATCTTCGCGTTCTGCGGGCATGGCATGTCGGCCGGGCAGAACTCGGTGCTGCTGTGCCGCGATGTCGCCCGCAACGATCAAAACTTCTATGAAGGCGCGATCGATTTCGAGAATTTCCGGATCGCGCTGTCGACGCGGATGCCCGATACCCAGCTGCTGCTGATCGATGCCTGCCGGACCCGCGATCTGGAGGCGGTGGTGTACGGCCAGAAGACCCCCGGCGACGCGCTGATCGGGGCCGTCAGCACGATGCCGCGTGACAACACCCAGGCCATGCAATGCGTCCAGTATGCGACCTCGCCCGATACGGTGGCGTGGGGGCCGGACAACGGCACCAGCCTGTTCACCCGGGCGCTGCTCGATTCGCTGGCCGGGGGCGGCGCCGACCGGACCCAGCAATGGTGGGTCACCACCACCGAACTCCAGGCCGCGCTGGCGACCTATCTGCCCCGCCTGGCGCGGCAGTGGGATGTCCAGCAGGTGCCGGGCAACCAGTCGCTGCCGTTCCGCATCTGCAAGCCCGAAAAGATCGTCGTGCCGCTTTACGTACGCAGCACCGAACCCTCGATCTGGGACGAAACCGTCACCATCCGCGCCACGCGGGGGACCGATTTTTCCGAGGAGATCGCGCACGATCCGCTGGCAGTGCCAGGCCGCAGCGAATGCGAATTCCGCCTCCACAACCCCAGCCTCAAGCCGCGCGACGTGACGTATGACGTGTTCGCCCGGTTCGGACCGGGATCAGTGTTTCTTGATGCCGAGGATGTGGCCCACGCCTATCCGCCCGAGGCGGTCTGCGAACTCAGCGTGAGCCGCCGCTGATGTTTGTCCGCCCCACCGGAATTGCGATCAGCTTCGCCGGTTCGGCCGGGGGTGACGACGATAGCCGCCCGGTCGTGGCGCGGATCTTCGGGTTCGCTGCGGGCGACGAGGACGGCGAGCCGATCATGCGCGACATGGTGGTGCCTGCGGGCGAACTGGTCGAGGAAGACCTGCCGCACGGGTTTTACAACGTCCAGTTGCGGCTGCCCTCGGGGCGGATTCTCCAGCGCAACGTGACGATCGACGAGGACAGCCACGAGACCTACCAGTTCTTCGAGGATTTCGCCCCCAGCGCCGGGTTCAGCCTGCAAGAATCCGCGGGGCGTGACGGGCAGGCGGTGCTCGCCGAAGCAGCAGCGGCATCAGGCAACACCAGCAGCGTCGATTATGAGCAGGCGTTGACGAAGTCGGCTCGGCAAGCGGCGGACAAGCGAACAATTTCGCGCGATTTGCGACGCTTCAGGGTCACACCTGAAAACGAGCATGATCCTTCGCCGCCACGCCATGCCGCGCTACGAGTGCATCAGGGCGAAGCCCCGGCACTCGACGCGGCTCCGGCGTGGGAGTCTGACGTAGTAGTCGATGCCGCCGAACTGCGCGGCGATGCGGCGTTGTGGCGGATCGCGTTCGCCAGCGATGCTCCACCGCAGGGCGCCACGCGGCGCTGGGCAAAGGTCGATCTGCGCGATGGCGGGGTGGAAGTCGCCAGCCTGCCGCTGCCGTGGTTCTGCCCGGCCGGAGGCGAATTTTCCGCCGCCGAAATGCTGGTCGATCCATCCCGCGTTGGCGCGGCAACGACCGTGGCGGTGTGCGACAGCCGCCTCGCCGGACTGCTCGCCTATCTCGATCGCGGGCAGGCGGGATCGGCCGGACCGCTGCTCGAACAGCTCGAAAAGGACGACGTGATCCGCGACGCGATCGAGGGCAAACGCAGAAATCCGCTCGCCGCCTGTGCTGCCGCCTATGTCGGGCTGGCGGTTTACGACCCGCGCGAGCGCGAGGTGTGGGACCACTGGCTGGGCAAATGCATGACTTGGTTTCCCGAGGTTCCCGACGCCGCGATCGTCCACGCCCGGCGGCTGATCCTGCGCCCGACCGGCCCCGGCGACAACGCGCAGGCCGCCGACGCACTGCGCCGGGCGAGCGCGGCCGGCATCCCCTATTTCAGCGCGGGGGTGGCGTTGCTGCGCGAGATGCTGACCGTGCTCACCCCCGACCACCCCGATCTTGCCCCGCTCGCCGAACAGGCCGCGCGGCTTTCCAGCCGGGTCGATCCCGGCCAGGCGTTCACCGTGCTGCGCTATGCGCCGCCCCGCGAGACCAGCTGATGAGCGTGTTCCGGCTGACGATGCTGCCCGCCAGCGAAGGCGATTGCCTGATTCTCAGCTATGGCGCGGACGAGGCCGCCGGTTCGCTGCGCCACGTGGTGATCGACGGCGGGCGCAAGAAGACCTGGCCGCACCTTCAGGCCGCGCTGACCGCGATTGCCGCGCGCGGCGAGGCTCTCGAACTGCTGATGCTCAGCCATATCGACGCCGATCATATCGACGGACTGCTCGAACTTGCCACAGCCGAGCACCTCCCGCTGACCCCCAGGGCGGTGTGGTTCAACAGTTATGACCAGCTCAAGGGGCTGGTGCCGCCCGGCGGGCTCCAGCCGCAAGGCGCGCGGATCGCCGATGCCTATACCAAGGCGCTGGCGGCAAAGGGCTGGAAGCTCAATACCGAATTCGGCGGCAAGGCGATCCATGTCGAAGCCCGCCCCGCGCCGTTCGATTTTGGCGGATTGAAGCTGACCCTGGTCTCGCCCAGCCGACCCAAGTTGTGGAAGATGTGGACCGAGTGGGAACAATGGCGCCAGGCCCACGGCGGGCTTCAGCCATTGGGCAAACGCGCCTTGCCCGCCACGCTCGACGTCGAAATGCTCAGCGCGCC
>JANMPV010000048.1:0-3349 GCA_031370045.1 Novosphingobium sp.
GGGTCCGTCGCGGGCCTGGCCGACTGGACCAGCGGCTCCTCGCGCCGGACCTCGCCCATAAGCGCACCGAGCCCTCGTCCCAGGCCGCCAGGCTTGCGCTTGGCCGGAGCAGGAACTGAGAGGCGAATCAGCTCATCGGTCATGCGGCGATTCTCCGTTCGGGCAGACGTGAAATCAGCTCGCGGGCGAGCGCCATGTAGGCTTGAGATCCGGCGCAAGTGTGGTCATAGACCAGCGCGGGCAGGCCGTGGCTCGGCGCTTCGGACAGGCGGACGTTGCGCGGAATGACAGTCTCGAACACCAGATTGCCGAGGCACGAGCGGACATCGTCGGCAACCTGATCGGTCAGGCGGTTGCGGCGGTCGAACATCGTCAGCACCACCCCGACAATCCCGAGCGCGGGATTGAAGCGCTCCTGAACTTGCTCGACGGTCTTGAGCAGTTGCGACAAACCCTCGAGCGCGAAGAACTCGCACTGCAGCGGTACCAGCAGGGTATCCGCCGCGGTCAAGGCGTTGAGCGTCAGCAGGCCCAGCGACGGGGGGCAATCGATCAGGCAGACGTCGTGGCGCGAATCGCCCTGAAGCGCAGTTTTGAGCCGATTGGTCCGCTCCGAGACGTTGACCAGTTCGACTTCGGCGCCAGACAAGTCGACCGTCGAGGGCACGATATCCAGTCCCGGGATGCGCGTCGGTCGCATGGTTTCATTGAGCGGACGCCCCTCGATCAACAGATCGTAAGTGGTGTGCTCACGCTCCTCGGCAGAAATGCCGATCCCGGTCGATGCGTTGCCCTGCGGATCGAGATCGACCAGCAGCGTCCGCCACCCGGTCGCGGCGAGCGCGGTCGCCAGGTTGATCGCGGTGGTGGTCTTGCCCACCCCGCCCTTCTGGTTGGCGATGGCCATGCGAATCATCGACCGCGCTCCACCCGAATTTGCGGCACGCCTTGACCGACGAGGATCACCGAATCGGCATCGGTAAGGCTTTGTTCCACGTGGAACATGGACTGGATCGATTTTGACATTTCCAACAGTTCCTGCCGCCCATTTCGCCCTTTGGGCAACAGCCAGTGCGTTTGCGGTGTGGAAAAGCGCGCCGAAAGTGCGATCAGTAGCGGCAAAGGCGCAAACGCGCGCGCAGAGATCGTCGCCGCGGCGACCGTCTCCAAGCTCTGCAAGCTGGCTCCGGCGACATGAGCGTTAGCGATGGCGAGGCGATCAATAACGCTCTCCAGCCAGGCGATGCGCTTGGTCCGGTTCTCGACCAGGGTAACTTCGATGTCGGGCCGACACAGCGCGACAACCAACCCCGGAAACCCCGCGCCGCTGCCCAAATCTAGCCAAGGGCCGTGCGGTGTTTCACGTGGAACACACAAGAGCTGAGCCGAGTCAGCGAGGTGGCGGGTCCATGCGTGCTCCAGCGATGCTGCCGAGACCAGGTTTTGGCGGCTATTCTCCGCGCGCAACAATTCGACGAGGTGGTCGAGCTTGCGGACCGTTGCCTCGGTGCAGCCCAGTACCGCGCCAAACCAGCCGCGCGCCTCAGCCTCGCTGCGCAGGGTCATGCGGCGGCGTGCTGCCGCGCATGGACCAGCAGCACCGCAAGTGCCGCAGGGGTGATCCCGGCGATCCTGCCTGCCGCGCCAAGCGTCGATGGCCTCGCCCTTGCGAGACGTTCGGTCATCTCATTCGAAAGCCCCGGAACCGCAGCGTAGTCCAACGTCGACGGCAAGATCATCGCCTCGCTCGCGCGCAAGTCGCGCAACTCGGCGTCCTGGCGCGCGAGATAGGGCGCATAGGCTGCATCCTCGGCAATCTCCTCGGCCAGTGCGGGATCGTCGGGAGCATCGTCACCAAGCACTGTGGCCAGCGTCACTTCGGGCAGCCGCAGCCAGTCGCGCAAGCTGCGGCCCTCGCCCGATCCGCCGCTGAGTCCAAGTTCGCCAGGCCGCACCCACCGATCGAGCGAAACCTCGTGGCGCAACCGTTCGTCTTCACGCCGCGCGAACCAGGCGGCCCTTTCGGCGCCGACACAGCCGACGGCCAAGGCCAGCGGGGTCAGCCGGGTCGAGGCGTTGTTGGCACGCAAGCGCAGGCGGTATTCGGCGCGCGCGGTGAGCATCCGATAGGGTTCGCTGACCCCCTGGAGCGTGAGATCATCGACCATCACCGCGATGTAGCTGTTGGCGCGATCGAGCGGCGCGGGTTCGCGCCCGAGCACCGCCGCAGCGGCGTGCATCCCCGCGACCAGGCCCTGTGCCGCCGCTTCCTCATAGCCGGTGGTGCCGTTGATCTGGCCCGCGCAATACAGCCCGGGAATCGCCCGCAGTTCGAGCGAGGGCCGCAGCGCGCGCGGATCGATGTGGTCGTACTCGACCGCATAGCCCGGCACTGTAATCGCAACGCTCTCCAGCCCGTCCATCGTCCGCAGCATCGCCAGCTGGACATCGGCGGGCAGCGAGGTGCTGATCCCGTTGGGATAGACCGCGTGATCGCTCAGGCTCTCGGGTTCGAGGAACACCTGATGGCCGTCGCGATCGGCGAAGCGGTGGATCTTGTCTTCGATCGACGGACAATAGCGCGGCCCCTGCGCGCCAATCGCCCCGCTGAACAGTGGCGAGCGGTGGAGGTTGGCGCGGATGACGTCGTGGCTTCGCGAATTGGTCCGGGCAATCGCGCAGAACAGCTGAGGATTCTTGCGGCGCGAAGTAAGCGGTGACATCGTCCACGGCTCGGCGTCGCTGGCCTGCTTGGGCAGCCGCGCCCAGTCGATCGTGCGCCCATCGAGCCGCGGCGGGGTGCCGGTCTTGAGCCGCGCCATCGGCAGCGCGGCTTCGCGCAACTGCGCGGCAAGCCGATGCGCCCCAGCCTCGCCAATCCGGCCACCGGCAAAGGTTTCCTCGCCGCGGAACATCCGTCCGCCGAGGAAAGTGCCGGTGCACAGGA
Source organism: Novosphingobium sp. (assembly GCA_031370045.1). Classification (GTDB taxonomy): domain Bacteria; phylum Pseudomonadota; class Alphaproteobacteria; order Sphingomonadales; family Sphingomonadaceae; genus Novosphingobium. Next base: position 2,948 of record JANMPV010000048.1, read on the forward strand.
TCACCGTCGGCGCGGCGAGTTTCGAGCCATCGCCCAGCTCGACCCCGGCCACGCTGCCGCCCGCGAGAGTCAGCGCGCCAACCTCGCTCGCGACGATCGTCAGCCCGGACTGCTCGGCAAGCATCCGCTGGATCGCGCTGCGGAACAGCCCCCGGTCGGCCTGAACCCGCGGCCCCTGCACCGCGCTCCCCTTCGAGCGGTTGAGCATCCGATAGTGAATCGCCGCGGCATCCGCAGCGCGCGCGATCAGCCCGTCGAACGCATCGACCTCGCGCACCAGATGGCCCTTGCCCAACCCCCCGATCGCCGGATTGCAACTCATCGCGCCGATGGTCGCCGGGTCAAAGCTGACCAACGCCACCCGCGCGCCGATCCGCGCAGCAACCGCCGCCGCTTCGCACC
>JANMPV010000053.1:0-11588 GCA_031370045.1 Novosphingobium sp.
CGCGCGCTCAATGGCGAGCTCGACAGGATCGTCCCTCGCGCCGCTTGACTTTCAAATGGCGATAAATGTCTCCCCGTTTGACCCCGCTGATCACCTCCAGTCGGAGGAAGACATTCTCTATTTCCTCGAAGCGGCCTTGGAGGGGAATGACCCCGCGCACATTGCGCGCCTTTAGGTGTTGTCGCGCGCTCCAAGGGGATGACCGAAATCGCTCGCAAGACCGGGCTTGGTCGGCACGCGCTTTATGCCGCCCTGTCGGAAAGCGGCAATCCGTCGCTCGAAACGCTTGTCTCCGTTTTGGGTGCGCTTGGGTTTGAATTGTCGGTACAAAAGAAGGTAGCTTAGCCAAAGTTGAAACGAGCGTTGAAAACTCCATGGCTGACATCGTGGTGACAGATATTCCGCAGGCGGATTACGATTGGCTGTGTAAGCAGGCTGTCGCGCTCGGCATAACTGCAGATGAGTATCTGGGCATTCTGGTGAAGGATTACGCCAAAAAGCTTCTTGACAGGAAGCTTGGCAGATCGAGTAATTCCGACTGATGCAGCATCGCTATCATATCAATGTGTTCTGGTATCCGGACGACGAGTGCTGGATCGCCGACGTGCCGGACCTGAAGCCGTGCTCGGCACACGGCAACACGCCTGAAGAGGCGATTGCCGAAGCTCAGGTTGCTATCGAACTGTGGATCGAGACTGCATCCGAGCGGGGCATTTCCATACCTGAGCCACGCTATCGACCCGCGATTTATGCTGCCTCCGGCTCAGCTTTTTCCCAGGCAGCCTGACCATGCACCGGTACAAGAACTGCTTGCGGCATTAGCCACAGGCAGCCGATCAATCACGCTCGTTCACGCCGCAAGACGCCGATTTAATGCCGGATGCGCCGCTTATGCCGTTGCATGCAAACGTGAAGCGGGCCAGCAGCGGTGCATGAAATACAAGCTGATCTCGATGCTTTGCCTGCTCGCAACGGCGTGCGGGGACAACGACCGCGAGGATGGCTTAGTTAGGGTCACGTTGCCCGAGACCGGTTCTTCGGCTGCTTCCCGCGCACCATCGACCGTCCTCACGATGTCAACCTCGCTACCCCCTGTCTGGACCCAATCCCAGTCCGCCCACGCCGCCTGGTACGGTCCGCCCAATGCGCCCGCGCTGCTCGCCATTTCATGCGAAGGCTGGGAGAAACGCTCCGCCCGTCTGGTGATCGTGCGCTACGCTTCCGCCGACAAGGACGCTGAGGCGTTGTTTGCTATTCAGGGGTCTAAGGGCATTTTGCGGCTGCCGGTTAGCGCGGTGCAAGTTGGCCAGCAGGGGTATGTGTGGCGCGGCAGCCTCGATGCTGCCGATCCGCGTGCCGCAGTGCTGCTTGGCTCCGGACTCAAGGCCACCGTTCCGGGCGGGGGCGAGCTTGATTTGCCGCCGATGGGGGCGGCGGGGGCGGTGGTGAGCGAGTGTGTTTCAGCGGCTGCACCAGCCGCTCAAGGTCAAACTGTGCCGAACCTCGCCTCGAACCCGGCAACGTCGCCAGCGGACAGATAGCGCGCCTGCTCGATCCAGTTGTCGCGCATTATACGGCCATGAAAGGTGCCGAGTTGCGGATCGATCCGGGCGATGTCGGCCTCGCTCCAGCTGGCGATCTGGTCGAATCGGGTGATGCCCAGGCCGCGCAGCAGCGCGGCGATTTTCGGGCCGAGGCCCTTGATTCGGGTGAGGTCATCGGTATCGCCAGCGGGAGTTTCGGCTGCGGCAGGCGTGGCTTGCGCCGCGTGCGTGGCGGCGGCTGCGATCACCTCACCGATGCCGCCCAGCACGTCCGAAGCGGGCAGCGGGATCACCGGCAGCGCATCGACCAGCAAGCTGTTGCGCGGGGCAGGGGCAGCGCCGGGGGTCAGCACATCGATGGTTTCGGCGCGAACCCGCACGGAGGGGCGGCGCATGATCCACCACGCCACCAGCAGCGCCAGCAACACGACGACGCCGACGATGCCCAGTTCGGTGCCGCTCAGTCCCGCCATGATCGCTCAATCCCTGCCAGCCAAGGCGCGCGGTGAAGCGCGGGCGGGCGGGCTCTGTCAAGCCTCCTGCCGTGTCAAGCGTTCAGCGCGATGCCACTGCCCCGCCCTCGCGGGTGTCGAGCGATCCGGCGATGGCGACCAGCTTGGCGAACTCCTGCCGATAGTAATCGCGCTGGCCGTCGGCGAGCGCGGCTATCCCGGCGTAAGTCAGGTTGCCCAGCAGCGGATCGCCGCGCAGCTTCTGGCCGAACGCGGCGACCGCGGTGGCAAACGCCATGTCGCCGCGCGGAGCGGCGGCGCTGGCCAGCAAACTTGCGGGTACTGCGCGCTCGATCAGCCGCGAAGTGGTCCCATCGGGCAATTTGTAGCGCAGCTTGACGAAGGCTAGCTCGCTGCCCTTGCCCGCAGCAACTGGCCCTGTATCGCCATAGCGCCGCGGCTCAATCCAGCCTGTCGCGCCCGCGGGCACGATTTCGTAGATCGCGGTGACCTGGTGCCCCGCGCCGATATCGCCGGCATCGACCTTGTCGTTGTTGAAATCCTCTTCGCGCAGCGCCCGGTTCTCGTAGCCGAGCAGGCGGTACTGGGCGACCTTGGCCGGGTTGAACTCGACCTGAATCTTCACGTCCTTGGCGATCGTGAACAGCGTCGAGCTCATCTGCTCGGCCAACACCTTGCGCGCCTCCAGTGCGGTGTCGATGTAGGCATAGTTGCCGTTGCCGTGATCGGCGACCTGCTCCATCATGGCCTCGTTGTAGTTGCCCTGGCCGAAGCCCAGCGTGGTCAGGGTGACGCCCGCGTCGCGTTCTTTCTCGACCATCGCGATCAGCGCCTTTGGGTCGCTGACTCCGACGTTGAAATCGCCATCGGTGGCCAGCAGGATGCGGTTGACCCCGCCCTTGATGAAGTTGTCGCGCGCCACTTGATAGGCGAGTTGCAACCCGGCCCCGCCCGCGGTCGAGCCTCCCGCCGACAGGCGATCGAGCGCGGATACGATCTCGGGCTTGTCGCCGGTTGCAGGCAGGACCAGCCCGGCGGCGCCCGCATAAACCACGATCGAGACCGTGTCGTGCGGGCCAAGCTGGTCGGCCAAGCCAATCAGCGCGGTCTTGACCAGCGGCAGCTTGTCCGGCTCGCCCATCGAGCCCGAGACATCGACCAGGAACACCAGGTTGGCGGGCGGACGCGCACTGCGCGGCAGATCATAACCGCGCAGGCCGATCCGCAGCAACCGGGTCGCGGGGTTCCAAGGGGTGGCGGCGACATCGGTGGTCACGCTGAACGGTGCCTCGCGCGTCGCGGGCAGCGGGTAATCATAGCGGAAATAGTTGATCAGTTCCTCGCTGCGGACCGCATCGGCAGGGGGCATCTGGCCCTGGCTAAGGAAGCGGCGGCTGTTAGCATAGGCGCCGGTATCGACATCGACCGAGAAGGTAGAAACCGGATCGCTGGCGGTAAGGTGGACCGGTGACACCGCCTTGCCGTCATAGCGTTCGTTACCGGGGTCGGCAGGGACGATGATCGAGGGGATGTAGGCGCGGACACCGCGCTCGCGTGCGATCTTGTAGCCCCGGCTCGATGGTGAAAGGGTGCTTGGTGCCATGGGCGCGGCCATGACGGGCGGTGGGGGTGGAGGTGACGCGTAAGACGGCGGCGATCCGCTTGCCCGGCCCGCGACCACGATGTTGGCGGATTCATCCGCCGCATCCATTGCACTTTGGCTTTCGGCTCGGGCCTTGTCCCCGGTCAGCACGATCTCCTCGCTTCCGGCTTGGCGCGTGGCGCAGCCCGAGAGCACAAGCGCAAGCGCAGCGGTGGATACGATTGGAGCGAAACGCATCGGCTGATCCCTTCCCTGGCACAATGCAGGGAAGACACGATTTCAGCGCTGAATGCCGACTGAATGGTTCTCAGCCGCGACGAACCGTTGTGCGGTTCACATTTTGGCGCGCTTGAACAACACCCGGTCTTCGGGTCCGAACCCGCGCCGCCAGATTACTACGCCGTAGGCCAGCAGGATCGCGGGAATGCCGAAGATCAGCTCGGCCCATTCGGGCAAGCGCGTGACCACCCACCCGACCAGCACCGCGGGAGCGGTCGCCCAAACCAGCGCCCAGCGCCAGTTGTTGATCGGTCGCTCAAGGATACCCCGCAGCAGCAGCGCCTTGGCCACCGACGAAAACGCCAGCGCCACAAACAGCGCCCCTGCGGCGGCAGCGGCCTTGAACAGCGGCGGCAGCGACCACAGTTCGGCGGCATCGATCAACAGCACCGTCAGCCCCGCCTGAACCGCGATGGCGATCGTTGAAATCGTCAGATTGCGAAGCGGTGCGACATAGATCAGCGCGGCTTCGGCAACCACCGCGGTCGCCGCAGCGACTTCGGCGGCGAGCAGCAGCCCCAGCGCCCCGGTCCCGCCAACAAAGTCGCGTCCGAGCAGCCCCATCACGCCTTCGCCGGGGATGCCCAGGGCCAGGGCTATGCCCGCCTGCGCAGCGGTGATCCAGAAGCCCACTTGGCAAACCTGGCGGGCGATTGCCGCATAGTCCTTGTCCTTGAGGCTGCTGGTGATGACCGGCCCCAGGATCGGCTCGAAGCTGGTCTTGAGCTTTTGCGGCAAGCTGGCGACCTGTTGCGCGGCCCAGTAAACCCCGACGATCGCGGGGCTGGTCAGCATGCCCAGCAGCAGGATGTCGATCTTGCGCGTGGCGGATTCGACCAGGTCGGCGCCCGCGATCGGCAGGTTGAGCAGCGCCTGCCGACCCAGGATCAGCGGATGCGGCTGCCAGCCGTGCGGCATCCCGTAATTTTTGACCAGGGCGACCATCGCCACCGCCGTCGCTGCGGTGATCGAGAGGAAATAGGCCGCGACCATCCCGGTTTGGGGGATGACGAACCAAAGTCCGCCCGCGGCGATGGAGAGCACCCACGGCTCGACCAGCGAACGCGCGCGCACGGTGGTCGCGACGTCATACCGAAACGCCAGCGCGGCCAGCGCGATGTCGCCCGCAGCGATCGGGAAAATCACCAACGGTAGCAGCCGCTCGATCGGATCGACCGCGCCGCTGGGGAACAGCACCACCGGAAACAACCACAGCACGCCCGCGAGGATCAAGGACGCGCCAAGGCTGACGAACAACCCGTCGGCAACGATGCACTCAGCCGCGCGGTCTTCTCGCTGGAGCAGTTGCGCCAACCCGCGCTTCTGGCCGAGCGTGGCGATCTGCGCGGCGATCTCGACCGCCACCACCGCCGAGGCGAAGCGGCCAAGGTTTTCCTTGCCGTACAAGCGCCCGGCGATGAACAGGAACGGCAGGCGCGCGGCCAGGCGCAGCAGGAAGCCGAGAAAGTTGGTCCGTCCGCCCTTGGCCAGCGCGGCAATATCGGTGATATCGACGGTCGGGGCAGCCAGACCAGTTGCGTCGCCTATGCCGGTGGACGAATCGCTCAAGCTGAACCGCCCAGCTCGGCGCGCAGTGGCCGCGCCAGCAGCCGGGCGACCACCTCGCGCGCGGGCGCCGTGCCTTCGAGCAGCGCGCACACCCCTTCGACGATCGGCATGTCGATCCCGCGCTTCCGCGCGATTCCGGCCAGCACCGGCGCGGTGTGAGCACCTTCGGCGACGGTGCTGCGGTTGGCGAGCACATCGGCCGCCGCGGCGCCCTCACCCAGCGCCTTGCCCAGCGAATAGTTGCGGCTGGCGGTGGACGAGCAGGTCAGCACCAGATCGCCCAGCCCGCTGAGCCCCGAAAGCGTTTCCGCCCGCGCGCCGAGCGCGATCCCGAACCGCAGCATCTCGGCAAACCCGCGGCTGATCAGCGCGGCGCGGGCGTTCTGGCCCAGCTTCAGCCCGTCGACCACCCCGCAGGCGATCGCCAATACGTTCTTGACCGCGCCACCGATCTCGGCCCCGGTGACGTCGTCGGAATAGTACAGCCGGAACGAGGACCGGGCCATCGCCTGCGACAATCGCTGCCACTGCGCCTCGCCCCCCGCGCACGCCAGCGTGACCGCGGTTGGCAACCCGGCGGCGACCTCGTGCGCAAACGTCGGTCCCGAGAGCACCGCCAGACGGCAATCGGGCGCGGCGTCGTTCGCGACTTGCGCCATCAGCTGTCCGCTGCCCGCCTCTATCCCTTTGGAACACAACACCAGGTCGCATTCGCCGGTGCGCGGCAGTTCGGCCAGGATCGTGCCGAGATGCTGGGCGGGGGTGACGAGCAGAACGATCGGCACGCTGGCCAGATCGGTCAGATTGCCGGTCGCGGTGATCGTGGGCGCAAGCTGGGCATCGGGCAGGAACAGCGGGTTGCAATGCGCGGTGTTGATCGCATCGACCAGTTCGGGCTCGCGCGCCCACAGCAGCACGTCGCTGCCATCGCTCGCGAGCATCTGCGCCAGCGCGGTGCCCCACGCGCCTGCGCCAACCACGCCGAGCCGCGGGCTCATGCCTTGATCCCCGCGCCGCGCACGGCTTCGGCGCTTGGGTCGAGCGGCCAGCGCGGGCGGGCGATCGCGTCGAGCGGGTCACGATACCCGGCCGCCAGCCGCTCGCCCCCCGCCCAAGCAATCATCGCCGCGTTGTCGGTGCATAGCGCGGGCGGCGGGGCGACGAAGCGCAAGTCGTGGTCTGCGGCGAGAGTTTCCAGCGCGGCGCGCATCGCCAAGTTGGCGGCAACCCCGCCGGCCACAACCAGCGCGTCCATTCCAGCGAGACCGGCCAACGCAATCCGCGTCCGGTCGATCACGCAATCGATCGCGGCGTGTTGAAATGAAGCCGCGATATCGGCGGGGGTCGGCCTGGATGCTTCGACAGGCTCAGCATGAGCGGGTGTTTTGCCGTGGTCCGCTCGTCCTGAGCCTGTCGAAGGACCATGGACCACCCTCGCGACCGCGCTCTTGAGCCCCGCGAACGAGAAGTTGGGATCGCCCGAACCAACCAGCGGTCTGGGGAATTTGATGGCAGCCGGATCACCCTCCAGCGCCAGCCGTTCAATCGCCGGGCCTCCGGGATAGCCTAGCCCGAGCAGCTTGGCGGTCTTGTCGAACGCTTCGCCCAAGGCATCGTCGATCGTGGTCGCGAGGCGGCGATAGTCGCCCACCCCGCGCACTTCGAGCAACTGGCAGTGCCCGCCCGAAACCAGCAGCAGGGAATAGGGATAGGCCAGCGTCGGGTCGGCCAGCCGTGGCGAGAGCGCGTGACCTTCGAGGTGATTGACCGCCAGCAGCGGCTTGTCCCCGGCCATCGCCAGCGCCTTGGCGGTGACCAGCCCGACCATCACCCCACCGATCAGCCCCGGTCCCGCGGTCGCCGCGATGGCGTCCATGTCAGAAAGCTCCAGCCCGGCGTCGGCCAGCGTCGCAGCAATCAGCGGAGCGATCTTTTCGACGTGCGCGCGCGCCGCGATTTCGGGTACCACTCCCCCGTAAGGCCGGTGGGCTTCATCCTGCGAGGCGATGTGTTGGGCCAGGATGCGGCGCGCAAGCGTGGGCGCGGCGGTGTCGACGATCGCCGCTGCGGTCTCGTCGCAGCTCGATTCTATCCCGAGGATGAGCGCCATTGCGCGCTTTCCCTGAACGGAAATGGCCATTAGCACAACCCGCGCATGACCGCCCCCCCTTCCCCAATCGGCGCTCCCGACCGCCCGCTCCGCCTTGGCACGCGCCGCTCGCCGCTCGCGCTCGCCCAGGCCGAGGAGGCCCGCTCCCGCCTTTGCGCGGTGCATGGCTGGCCGCATAGTGCAGTCGAGCTGGTCACGGTGATCGCCAGCGGCGACCGGGTCCAGGACCGCCCGTTGTCCGAAATCGGCGGCAAGGCGCTGTGGACCAAGGAACTCGACGCCTGGCTCGACGAACGCCGGATCGATGCCGCGGTGCATTCGATGAAGGACGTCGAGACGAACCGCCCCGCGTTCCTGACGATCGCCGCGATCCTGCCGCGCGAGGATGTGCGCGATGTGCTGGTCGGCGCCGCCTCGATCGCCGTGATCCCGCCGGGGGCGCGGGTCGGCACCAGTGCCCCGCGCCGCGCCGCGCAAATGCTCCACGCGCGCCCCGACGTGACCGTGGTGACCTTCCGCGGTAACGTGGCGACCAGGATCGCCAAGCTGGCTGCGGGCGAGGCCGACGTCACCCTGCTCGCCGCCGCCGGGCTGGCGCGGCTGGGCGAGACCGGGGTCGGCACGCCATTGGAATGCGACGACTGGATGCCCGCCCCCGCGCAAGGCGCGATCGGGATCGAATGCCGGGCCGTCCTGCGACAGGCTCAGGATGATCGGGACCAGCACATTCTCGGTTGGCTCCAAGCGATCGACCATGCGCCCAGCCGCGCCGAAGTGATGGCCGAACGCGCTTTGCTCGCCGCGTTGGGGGGAACCTGCCACAGTCCGGTCGCGGTGCTGTGCCGCCATGAGGGCGAGAGGCTCACGATGCGCGTGGCGCTCTACAGCGAGAACGGCGCGGCGCGGATCGAGCGTTCGGCAAGCTTCGCAGCGGACGATGCCGATGGCCCGGCACGGCTGGCGCGCGAGCTGCTCGCCGCAGCCGATCCCGAAATTGTCCGCCTGTTCGAGGGCCCGCCGGGATGAGCCAGGCGCCGCTGGTGGTGATCCGGCCCGAGCCGGGCAACACTGCGACCCTGGCCGCAGCGCGGGCGTTGGGTCTGGAAGTTCACCCCGAACCGCTGTTCCGGATCGTCGCGACCGCGTGGGTGCCTCCACCCGTCGCGCAGTTCGACGCAGTCCTGATCGGCAGCGCCAATGCCGTGCGCCACGGCGGTCAGGCACTGGCCGGGTACGCGGCGTTGCCCGCCTATGTTGTGGGCAGAGCCACCGCCCAAGCCGCCCGCGACGCCGGGTTTACGGTGGCAGCGTCAGGCTCGGGCGGCTTGCAAGACCTAACCGCCAAACTCACCCAAGACGGCCGAAAGCGGGTGCTTCGCCTGGCCGGGGCCGAACATGTCGCGTTGGCCTCAGCGCCGGGTACTGCGATAAACACCGTGGTGGTCTATGAAGCCGAACCCTTGCAACTTGGCCTCGTCTGCGCCTCGCTGCTCGGCAAAGGCGCGGTGGTCATACTCCATTCTGTCGCCGCTGCGCGCCATTTTGCAGCCGAGTGTGAGCGGCAGGGCGTGGTGCGCGGGTCGGTCGCTCTGGCCTGCCTCGGCCCGCGGATCGCGGCGGCAGCGGGTGACGGCTGGGCGTCAGTCGCCAGCGCGGAACGGCCCGACGACACCACGCTGCTGGCCTTGGCCGCACGGATGTGCCAAACTGCCCGCTTCGGGGACACGGACGACAATAACTGAATGCAGGACGATTTTATCACCCAGCCGCCGATGCGTCGGCGGTCGAACGGGCGTTATCTGGCGCTGGCCCTGATCGGCGCGGTCGCGCTCGGCGGCGCCGGGGGGCTTTGGGGCGCGAGCAAATTGGGCTGGATCCATTTTACCAGCGCCATCGCACCCGACAGTTCGCTGGCTTCATCGCTTTCCCAGCCCGCTCCGTCACCCAGCCCCGCCGCGGTCGAATCCGCGCAGACCGCGATCGGGGTGCGGATGGCCGAACTTGAGCAGCGGATGACCACGCTCAACCTCGAAGCCGAGGCTGCTTCGGGCAACGCCGCGCGCGCCGAAGGCTTGCTGATCGCAGCGGCAGCACGGCGCACGGTGGAGCGCGGGGCTCCGCTCGGCTACCTCGAAGACCAGCTCAAGCTGCGCTTCGGCAATGCCCAGCCCAACGCGGTGGCCACATTGAGCGAAGTGTCGCGCAGCCCGGTCACGCTCGACGCACTCGAGCAGGGGCTGGCTGCGCTGGGGCCCACCCTGGTCGAGGTGCCGCGCAACATCAACGTGGTCATGCGGGTGCGCGAGGAGCTGGCCGACCTGTTCGTGATCCGCCGGGTCAGCGCGCCCTCGCCCGCGCCTGAAAAGCGCTATGAGCGGGCGCGAATGTTCCTCGAAACCGGACGCGCCGAAGCCGCGATGGGCGAAGTCGAGCGGATGCCGGGGCGCGAAGCCGCGCGCGCTTGGCTGGCACTGGCCCAACGCTATGTCCGCGCCCAGCGCGCGCTCGATCTGATCGAGACCGCCGCAATCCTCGAACCGCGCGACCTCAAGGACGCCGCCGGAGCACCGGTTGCCACGCCGAGCGCAGCAATCACGCCCGGCGCGAGCGCGGAATTCTAGCTCAGGTCAGCACGCCCGCATCGCGCATTTTCCCGGCATACCACCAGAAGAATGCCACCGCCGAGAGGATCACGAGCGGCAGGATCGGACTTGGGATGATCCCCGCTGAATACTGCCACGCAAAGCTGATAGCGGCGGCACCGAGCGAAACGGCGAAGGCCGTGGCTGCGTGGCGTGACCGGATTAGCAGCAGGATCGAGCCAACGAACGAGCCCCACACGCCCAGTGCCCAGCAAGACGTTGCCCATAGCGGCGCCGATTCGACAGCAGGGATCGCAGGGGTCATTCCCAGCTGGTACGAAGTGTAATCCCAGGCCCCGTAACTGTTCCACAGCAGCGAGACTGCGGCGACCGCCCAAAAGTGCCACGGCACCTCCACACTGTCGGACGTATCCTGTTCGAGCAGTGCTCCATCATCCAGCATTTCGGCCATGTTACCCCTCCCAAAGCGACCAAGCGCACCATGATACCACTGCGGCGCGGGCAACGCGAATCGCGCTAACCCGCGCCGCAGTCGGCTGGAGGGGGAACCGTTCCTCAGAGGCGTTCGATCTTGCGCGCAGCCTCGTCGAGGATTTCGGCAACCTGATGCACGGTCTCGGAATCGAACCCGCTTTGGGCCCGCCCGCGCAATGCAGCGAACAGGTTGCCCACCGCTCGACCAATCGGCGGAGCGCGGTGCGCGTCGTCTTCCTCGTTGAGCGCGATCAGCCGGGTGACCAATGCCTCTGCCTCTTCCGAGCGGCTCGACAGTTCGACCTCACCCTCGGCGGTGATCGCGAACGCCTTACGCGGGCTGGCGTCGGCCTTCTCTTCGATCATGCCTTCATCGAGCAACAGGCTGAGCGTGGGATAGACCACCCCAGGGCTCGGCGCGTAATTGCCCCCGGTCAGCTCTTCGATCGCCTTGATCAACTCGTAGCCGTGGCGGGTTTCGTCGCCGATCAGCTTGAGCAGGAGCAGGCGCAGTTCACCACCTGCGAACATCCGCCCGCGCGGTCCTCGGCGACCACCGCCGCGCGGCCCCGAGCGATCGCCATCGCCGAAGCTCCATTCCCACGCGCCGCCTCGTCCGCGATCGCGTCCGCCCAGCATCATCGCCATCATCGGCCAGCCGGGACCCCGTCCGCGGCGACCTTCGTTACATCCATGCATGCGCATGTGCGCGTTCCTTTCGTTATGCATCTAAGATGGCACTAAGATATATCTTTGAACAAGTGTTGCAAGCCCCCCGGTGCAAATTTTCTCCACGCGCCTATCTTGTGCCGCGATGACCGATCTGTTTGCCGACGACCATCCCGCCCAGCCCTCCGCAGCGCATGCGGAAGACGCGCCGCTGGCCGACCGCTTGCGCCCGACTTCGCTCGACGAAGTGGTTGGGCAGGAGCA
>JANMPV010000083.1:0-2698 GCA_031370045.1 Novosphingobium sp.
GGTAAACTCACCGCGCAGCATGCGTTCGGCGACAACCTGCATTTCGCTGACCACGCGCTCCCACTCGGGGACCTTGGGCACCGGCCGCGCGTATTCGAGCTGGCGCAGGAACGGCGCGGTATGCGGCGCATCGGCCAGCCCAGCGTCGGTCCAAGCACTCTTGCGCGCGGGCAAGTCGCCGGTCAGCCGCTGCAGCTCGCCTTGCGCTTCGGGCGTGAGCAAGCGGTCAATGATTTCCCAACCGCGCGCTGGCTCGCGCGCGCCGCGGAATACGACCAGGCTGGAGCCTCCGGGCGCGGCCGAACCGATGCCATCAGGTCCGGGATTGGGTGCAGTGCCCCACTTGTCGGCGAAGCCAGGGGGCAATCGGGTCTGCATGTCACCGATGGTCCACGGTCCCGAGGGATAGACCGCGAAGAAGCCGCGCGCGAATTCGTTCCAGACGTTGGAAATCTGGGTGGCCGAAGCCAGCGGCGCGAGCTTCTCGTCGAACAGCGATTTGTAGAAGGCGAGCGCAGTGACGAAGCGCTCGTCGCGAAAGGCACCCCGGCTGCCCTGCGCATCAAGCATGGTGGCGCCAGCCGACAACGCCAGCCCGGTCAAGTGCTCGTACTCGTTGACCGGCATCAGGACCGCATAGTTGCCGGCCCCGGACAATGCCTTGACCTTGTACAGCGATGCCTTCCAGTCGGCCCATCGTTCCGGCGGTGCGGCATAACCGGCCTGGGCGAACAGGTCCTTGCGGTAGAACTGAAGACGCGTGTCAACGTACCACGGCACCGCCCAAGTCCGGCCCGCGATGCGATTGGTGTCGAGCACGCCGGCGAACTGATCGACAAGCAGCCCCTCGTACTGCGCCGGTACCGGCTCGATCGCGCCGATCGCGGCTAGTTCGGCGACCCAACTGTTGCCGATCTGGGACAGTGTAGGCAGGGATCCGCCGGCAAACCCGGTGAGCAGCTTTTCATGCGCCGAACTCCACGGCAACGGCTGGACAGTCAGCCCCCGGGCGAGCGGCGCGGCGATTTTACCAAGCAGTGCCGGCAGCGCTGCAGCCTCGTTGCCCATGGCCCAGAAGTCCAGGCCGTCCGAGCTACGCGCGCAACCCGCAAGGCCAGCCGCGAACGGCGTGGCAGCCAGACTGGCCAGGAGGCCGCGTCGGTCGATCCCACCACTCATTGCGTAAGCCAGCCGCCGCTGAATCCGGCACGCTCAAGCCCGCGCCGCAAGGTGGCCGAGCGACGCATGTGCGACCAGACGAAATCGTCACGGTGATTGGCGATCATCGTGACGATCGGGCCCTGGTCGATCCCCAGGTAATCGCCATCGACCCAGCACAATCCCTCGACAATTCTGCCGTGACGCAGCTTGATCCCGGCCGAACTGGTCAGCGTGGGATTGAAGGCATCGAAGAACCCATACCGGCCATAGATGGCGGCACCATAGCGGCGGTGCATCGCCGCCATCGCGGCAGAAGCCAAGGCTGGGGCGAAGGCGATCGAGGATGCTGCAGCGGTGGGCGCGATCGTTCCGTCGTCACGGTCGCCCGGTCCGCGCGCCGAATAGCTGAAGAACTCACGATTCCGTCCGGCCACTTGCGCCTTGAAGTCACCGGGGCCGTCGCAGGCGGTCAAGCCCCAGACTTCGCCGTCATAACCCCGCCAACCACCCGGATTGGCGATGGCATAATTGCGCTGCGCGCGGGTTGCGCGCGAGCTATTCTCAAAATAGTCGATCTTGCGGCGGCGCATGTAGTCGTCGCGGATCCCCCGGAAATCGATCCAGATATGGCTGTATTGGTGGCCGAACAGGGGTGGGAAATGCAGGTGCTCCTCACCCCAGTGCATGCCCCACGACTTATCGAACTGCCCGGTCAGGCGGGTCCACAAGGCGGGATCGACGCCGTGCCGATCGCTGCCGAGCGCCAGCAGGTTTAGCAGCATCGCCTCGTTGTAACTATCCCAGTAGTGCGGGATGAAGCCGCTCTCTGGTTTCCACCCCATCGACACGAATGGTCCCTCGCCCAACATCCAGCGCCAGTCAGCGCTTTCGACCAGGTCGTTGGCAAGTCGCCGAATCTCACGCTCGTCAGGATCGTTTCCAGCAAAATATTCGCCCGCGAACAGGACGCCGCCCAGCAACAGTGCCGTATCGATCGAAGAGAGCTCGGTGGTTTCGAACCGCGCGCCCGTTTTCATGTCGAGGAAGTGGTAGAAGAACCCGCGATGTCCGGTCATGCCGATCGCCGCCGGGCCCTGCGGAGCCGTGGCGAAGAAGCGCAGTGTCGTTAATGTGCGAGCGCGAGCCTGGTCGCGGCCGATCCAGCCGCGTTCAACCCCGTAGGGATAGGCAGTCAGCGCGAAACCGACCGCCGCGATGCTGGCGAACGAAGGCGTTGGCCAGCGATCGGGCACCAGTCCGGTGCACGGATCGGCAAGATCCCAGAACCAATCGAAGGTGCGTCTGGCCAGATCATCAAGGCTGAACCGCGAAGTCGCCGCCGCATCGACAAAAGGGGGGCCGGAAGCGACGCACCCCATCAAGGGAACCAACGAAACACCGGTCAGGAAGGTGCGTCTATCAAACATCATCAATTCCACTGCTGCACCAATGCGCAGCCTTCTCGATCAGGTTTGCGGGGCTCGCCGAAATATGGCCAGCCCCGCAATCCGATAGTCTTGGCGATCAGAAGCGGTAG
>JANMPV010000094.1:0-7338 GCA_031370045.1 Novosphingobium sp.
CGGCGACAGCGAGTGGGTCTCGGACGGAAATTACGCTTCCAGCGACATGGTTTACGATGTCGCCCAGCTGGTTCATCAGCTCGATCTCGCCCCGGTGACCATCGTCGCGCACTCGATGGGCGGGCAGGTGTGCCTGCGCTACGCCGGGATCTACCCGGAGATGGTCCGCAAGCTGGTTGTGATCGAAGGGCTGGGGCCGTCGCCGGCGGTGCTCGAAGGACTCATGGCGACGCCCTATCGCGAACGGGTCCGCGAATGGATCGAGAAGAAGCGCGCCTCGGCCGGCCGGACCCCGCGCAAATATGCGACGATCGGCGATGCCCTGGCGCGGATGCGCGAGGAGAACACCTACCTCACCGCCGATCAGGCAGAGCACCTGACGATCCACGGGGTCAACCGCAACGAGGACGGCACCTTCAGCTGGAAGTTCGATCCGCATCTCAACAACTGGCCGGTCGAGACCGGGTACGAAGAGCTGAAGTCGGTGTGGGAGGCGATCTCCTGCCCTACCCTGTTGCTCTACGGTGCAGATAGCTGGGCTTCCAATCCCGAGGAAGACGGGCGCATCGGCTATTTCAATACCGCCCGGGTCATCGAATTCGCTAACGCCGGACACTGGCTCCACCACGATCAGTTCGACCGCTTCATCGCCACTTTGAGGGAGTTCCTGTGATGGAGTTCACCGACCATCTCAACGCCGACCACATCGCGATGATCGAACGCCAGGCGGTGTTCTTCGTCGCCACCGCCGCCGCCGATGGCCGGATCAACCTCAGCCCCAAGGGGCTCGACAGCTTTCGCGTGCTCGGCCCAAACCGGGTCGCCTATCTCGACCTTGGCGGATCGGGCAACGAAACCCACGCGCACCTCGCCGCCGCCCAAACTGACCAGGGCCGGATCACGGTAATGATGTGCAATTTCGAGCAGCCTGCGCTGATCCTGCGGATTTACGGCACAGGCCGCGCGGTGCTGCCGCAGGATGCCGACTGGGCAGAGCTGTCTGCGCCTTTCGAACTGCTGCCCGGCACGCGCCAGATCTTCGACATCGCGGTGTCCTGCGTCCAGACCTCGTGCGGGTGGGGTGTGCCGCTGATGCAGGTCGACAAGGAGCGCGAGACGCTGGTTAAATATCACCGCCAGTCCGATCCCGAAAAGTGGGTCGCGAAGATGGCAGGCCGGACAAGCTCGATTGACGGTCTGCCCACTCGCCCGACCGATCGCTTCATCGCCGGGAACGCCTGAGGGAACCATACCCCGCGCCCGCTCGTCCTGAGCCTGTCGAAGGATGCACGCTGGGCTGGCCTCGCCATTATGCTTCGACAAGCTCAGCATGAGCGGGTTCTGGGAGGAATTTCACCGCGGATGCGGATCACGGTTGCCAGCTATAATATCCACAAGGCGGTGGGGCTGGATCGCAAGCGCGATCCGGAGCGCATTCTTGCAATCCTGCGCGAGGTCGATGCCGATGTGATCGCCTTGCAGGAATGCGACCGCAGATTTGGCGAGCGTCCCAGCGTGATCCCGCGCGCTATGCTCGACGATAGTCCGTGGTGCGCAGTGCCGCTGGGAGTTCGACCGCATTCGCTCGGCTGGCACGGCAACGCGATTCTCGTCCGAAAGGGCATCGAAGTGACAGATTGCTCGGCGGTTCCGCTTCCGATGCTGGAACCGCGCGGGGCGGTGTGTGCCGATCTGGCGATCGCCGGCAAGCCGTTGCGGATCGTCGGGATGCACCTCGATATCTCGGGGCTGCGGCGGCATCACCAGGTCCGCAGCGTGGTCGGCCATGCCACCCGCACGCCCTCGCCGACGGTGCTGATGGGCGATCTCAACGACTGGTCGCGCAACGGTCGCGCGCTGCGTGAGTTCGACGATGGCTGGTCGATGGTCCGCATGGGCGACAGCTTTCCCGCGCGTCGCCCGGTCGCCCCGCTCGACCGGATCGTGGTCTCGCACGACCTCGTTATCGCCGCCTGCGGGGTCCATCGCTCGGCGCTGGCGTCCGTCGGCTCAGATCACTTGCCGGTGTGGGCGACGCTGACGCTTTAGGCATTGCTGCCTAAAAAACGGGCAACTCATTGTGCGCTGCACAATGGCTTGGGTCGCCAAGTTCCTAACAAAGCATGAAACTCCCGGCTGGCACGGCTCTTGCTATGTATGCAAGGCCGGTAACGGGTCCGGCGCCACAAACGGGGCGTGCATGAAATTCATCATCGCCATCATCAAGCCATTCAAGCTCGACGAGGTGCGCGAAGCGCTCAGCGCGTTGGGTGTGGCCGGGATGACGGTATCCGAGGTCAAAGGGTTCGGGCGGCAAAAGGGCCAGACCGAAATTTACCGCGGTGCCGAATATTCGACCAACATGCTGCCCAAGGTGAAGCTGGAGATCGCGGCCAGCGACGAACTCGCGCCGCGGATCGTCGAGACGATCCAGCAGGTCGCCAGCACCGAGGCAATCGGCGACGGCAAAGTGTTCGTCCTCGATCTGAACTCGGCCACCCGCATCCGCACCGGCGAGACCGGGGATACCGCACTATGACCAGCATCGGGGGGACGGACATGATCCGTAAGACATTTTCAGCGCCAGGCAGGTTGGGCGCCGCGCTGGCCGCGACCGGGACGAGCCTGTTCGTTTCCGCCGCCGCTTTCGCGCAAGAAACCGTGGACGCGGTAGCCACCGCGGTTCCCACGCCTGCTCCGGCCGCCACCGAGGCCGCCGCTGCGGTCGCGACCACGCTGATCAAAGCGCCGACGGTCGAGCAAATGGCGACAATGGTCAACAAGGGCGACACCGCCTGGATGCTGATCTCGTCGGCGCTGGTGCTGATGATGAGCGTGCCTGCTCTCGCGCTGTTCTACGGCGGGCTGGTGCGCACCAAGAACATGCTCAGCGTGCTGATGCAGGTGTTCATGATCGTTTCGGTGGCCTCGCTGGTGTGGGTCTGCTGGGGCTATACGATGGCATTCTCCAGCGGCGGCGACAGCGCGCTGGCACCGTTCGTCGGCGGCTTTACCAAGCTGGGCCTGGCGGGGGTTTCGGCCGGGACATATGCCGCAACGTTCTCCAACAACGTCTATATTCCCGAATACACGTTCGTGATCTTCCAGATGACCTTCGCCTGCATCACCCCGGCGCTGATCGTCGGAGCGTTTGCCGAGCGCATCAAGTTCACTCCGCTGATCATCTTCGTGGTGGCCTGGCTGACGATCGTCTATTTCCCGATCGCGCATATGGTATGGTACTGGGCCGGACCCGATTTCCTCCCCGATGCACCGACCGACATGGGTTATCTGTGGGGCAAGGGCGCGCTCGATTTCGCGGGCGGCACGGTGGTTCACATCAACGCGGGCATCGCCGGTCTGGTCGGCTGCCTGGTGATCGGCAAGCGCGTCGGGTTCGGTCGGGAAGCCACTCCGCCGCACTCGCTGACCATGACCATGATCGGCGCCTCGCTGCTGTGGGTGGGCTGGTTCGGCTTCAACTCCGGCTCCAACCTTGAAGCCAACGGCGTGACCGCGGTGGCCTTCATCAACACATTCGTGGCAACTGCCGCAGCGGCGGTGAGCTGGGCGGTGATCGAGCAGATCCACCACAAGCGGCCTTCGCTGCTGGGTGCGGCGACGGGCGCGGTGGCGGGGCTGGTCGCGATCACCCCGGCGTCGGGCTATGCCGCGCCGCTGACTTCGATCGCGCTCGGCCTGATCGTGTCGCCGGTCTGCTACTTATTCGTCAGCAAGGTCAAGAACGCGCTCAGGTACGACGACACGCTCGACGTCTTCGGGGTCCATTGCATCGGTGGGATCGTCGGCGCACTGGGCACCGCGATCGTCGCCGATCCGGCGCTGGGTGGCCAGGGCTGGTTCGATTACACTGTGTTTCCGGCAGGCGTCGGCCAATACGACATGGCCGGGCAGTTCATCACCCAGCTCAAGGCGGTGCTGCTGACCCTGGCGTGGTCCGGGATCGGCTCTGCGGTGCTGTTCCTCGCGCTCAAGTACACCATCGGCCTGCGTCCCACCGAAGAAGCCGAGCGCGAAGGGCTCGATCTCTCGGAACACGGGGAGCGTGCTTACAACTACTGACTTTTAACGAGCTTGGCGGGGCTGAGGGAACGTATCCCCTCCCACGAACCTGCGGTCCCGCCATCCGCTGTTCCTCCTGCGAACACACTCAAGGGGTCCGAGCCAGCCGCTCGGGCCCCTTTTTTGCCTGGCTTAGTTCGAGTAATCCGGGTGGCGCAGGCTTTACGCCAGGGCGCGGGCGACGAATTCTCCGGCACGTTCGCCGATCATGATGCTGGGGGCATTGGTATTGCCGCTGACCAGCCGCGGCATGATCGAGGCGTCGGCCACCCACAGCCCGGCGACCCCGCGCATCGCCAGCGTCGGATCCACCACCGAGGCTTCGTCCGCGCCCATCCGGCAGGTGCCCACCGGATGGTAGATCGTGTCCGACACTTCGCGGATGCGCGCCTCGAGCGCGTCGTCGCTCTCGAAATCTACGGGATTGCGCTCGCGCGCGCCCAGATCGGACAGCGGCGGCGTGGCGGCGATCCGGTGCATCAGACGCGCGCCATCGCGCAACAGATCCAGGTCGCGCTCATCGGCCAGAAAGTTGGGATTGATCGCGGGCGCCGCCGCCGGATCGGCGCTGTTCAGCCGCACCCAGCCACGGCTTTCGGGACGCAGCACGCACGCGTGGAGCGAGAAACCGTGAACCTTGAGCTTGTCGCGCCCGTGGTTCTGGATGATCGCGCGGATGAAGTGGTACTGGATATCGGGAGCGGGCGCATCGGGGCGGATCGTGACGAACCCGCCGCTTTCGGCGAAGTTCGTAGTCAACATCCCGGTGCGCTTGAGGCGGTGTTCGACAAACGCCTTTGCCAGTTGCCATACCCCGCGCATGCTGCCCCCGAACAGCGTGGGATCATCGAGCTCGTAACCGACCAGGTAGTCGCAATGATCCTGGAGATCGGCCCCCACCGCAGGTTTGTCATTGACCACTGCAATCCCGTGGCGCTGCAATTCGGCCCCCGGCCCAATGCCGGAAAGCATCAGGATCTGCGGGCTGCCGAATGCCCCTGCGCTCAGCACAACGCCTCCGTGGGCGCGGATGGTCTCGCGCACTCCACCGACGCGGATCGTGACCCCGGTGGCGCGACCGTCCACGATTTCGATCCGCTCGACCAGCGCGCCGGTGCGCAACGTCAGGTTGGTCGAGTTGGCGAGCGGGTCGATGAACGCACGCGCAGCGCTCCACCGCTCACCGTTGTGCTGGGTCACCTGATACAGCCCGAAGCCTTCCTGCCGGGCGCCGTTGAAATCGTCGTTGTGCGGCAGTTGCAGGCGGCTTGCGGCATCGACGAAAGCCTGCCCGACCGGACTCGGCGAGATCTGGTCGCTGACGTGGAGCGCCCCGCCCGCGCCGTGCCAGGCATCGGCGCCACGGGCGTTTTTTTCCTGACGGCGGAACACCGGCAGGACGTCGTCCCAACCCCACCCGGTGCAACCCAGCGCTGCCCAGTTGTCGTAGTCCCACGGATTACCGCGGATATAGACCATGCCATTGATCGCGCTCGATCCGCCCATCCCGCGTCCGCGCGGCTGATAGCCGATCCGTCCGCCCAGCCCGGGCATCGCTTCGGTATCGTACCGGAACATGCTTTTTTCGGGCATCAGCGCGAGGAGGCCCGGGGTGCGTGTAAAGACGTGGTCGTTCGCCCCGCCCGCTTCGATCAGGCAGACACTGCGCCGTCCGTCTGCGGCTAGGCTTGCGGCGGCCGCGCTACCCGCGCTGCCCGCGCCGATCACAATGACATCGAACTGTTTCATGCGTGCGTTTAACCGCGTGATTAAATCTCTGCAATTCCTTTGCGCCTGAGGTTCCTCCCGGACTCAATCGATTGGTCTTCAGAAAAGTTACAACTGTGACTTTCGTGGAACACTGTGCGGCAAATCGCAGCGGATCGCTTGCGGACCGGCTTGAACCGCAACGGGAGGAAGGCGAAGGGAGAGTCTGACGCGCGGTCCGCCAGAGACCGCCGCCGCCAAGGAGGAAACCATGCCCCGCAATACTTACGCCGCCCGCCGTTGCGCAGCCCTGCTCGCCGGAATTTCGATCCTCGCGATCGCCTCCCCCGCGACAGCCCAGGATGCCGCCGCCGCAGAGACCACCGGCAACGACATCGTCGTCACCGCGACCAAGCGCAACGAGACGATCCAGGACGTGCCGTTCTCGATCAATGCGCAAACCGCCGCCGACATCGAGAAGTCGGGTTCCAACTCGCTCGAAGACATCGCGCGCAATGTCGCCGGCCTCTCGGTCCAGAACCTCGGGCCTGGTCAGAGCCAGGTTTCGGTGCGCGGCGTGTCCGCGGGGCAAGTGGTTCGCGATCAGCCCGGAGTCAAAGAACAGGTCGGGGTGTATCTCGACGAATCGGCGATCGCATTGTCGCTGTTCACCCCCGATCTCGACTTGTTCGATCTCAACCGGGTCGAGACACTGCGCGGGCCGCAGGGGACATTGTTCGGCTCGGGCTCGGTCGGCGGCACGATCCGCTACATCACCAAGCAGCCCAAGCTCGGCGCGATCGAAGGCGCGATCGAGGCAAACCTCAACCTGGTCGACGGCGAGGACCTGGGCGGACACCTCAAGGGCGCGGTCAACGTTCCGCTGGGCGAAAACGCTGCGGCACGCGCGGTCGGCTATTACACCCGTTACGGCGGCTTCATCGACGCAATCGGACCGGCTGCGGGCAAGAACATCAACGATGGCGAGCGTTATGGCGGTCGCCTTGCAATCTTGTTCGAGCCTTCGCCGGGATTCCGGATCACCCCGCGGATCGTCTATCAGAGAGTCGAATCCAACGGCTTCAACCGTCAGGAAGTCTACAACCTCTACGCCAACAACTTCACCACCACGCGCCCGAAGGTGACGTTTGACGAACGTCAGCAATATCTGCTGCTGCGCGAGAAGTTCACCGACAAGACGTTCTTGGCCGACCTGACCGCCAACATCGCGATCGGCGAAGCGGTCGAACTGACTTCGGTCACCAGCTATATCAAGCGCGACCTGCTGGTCAGCCGCGATGCCAGCGCGCTGACCGGCTCGGTCTCGGTCGATCTCGGCTTCCCCACTGCGGGCGTGCTGCTGCCTTCGAATTTGCGCGACACCACGAAACTCAAGACCTGGACGCAGGAACTTCGCTTGGCCTCGACCAGCTCGGGACCGTTCCAGTGGGTGTTGGGCGGATTCTATTCCAAGGTGGATCGGTTCTATCGCCAGCGCCTGCCAACTCCCGGTTATGACGCATTTACCGATGTGCGGTTCGGCGCTGG
>JANMPV010000123.1:0-28071 GCA_031370045.1 Novosphingobium sp.
AGCACCGCGTGCGCCGATCCGGTGACGCTGTCTTCGTCCACCCCGGCACCGGGGACGAACACCCGGCTGACCACATCCGCCCCGCTGGCGTGTCCTTCGCCCGGCGCGGTGCAGATGAACTGGTGATCGCCCTGCATGGCAAGCGCGGCGAAATCGGGGGTGAGCGCGACAACTTCGGCGACGCTGGCGTAGAGAAACACATTGTAGCGGTCGGGGCTGCGCCACACCCGCTGGGGCGCGGGACCACCCAGCGCGGACACGGCTTCGGGCCATTCGCCAGGTTCAACCCCGATCGCGGGCAGCGCGAGAGCATAGCTTGTGGTCTCGCGGCGAACTTCGAGCAACCCGACCTGACGCGTCCGAAACACCACCCGCTCGCCGCCGTCGCGTGCCAGCAGGACATGGCCCGAGGCGAGCGTGGCGTGGCCGCACAGGCGAACCTCGCACGCCGGAGTGAACCAGCGCAGCTCCCAATCGGCCGGACCACTGTGATCGCGGACCAGAAACGCGGTTTCGGCAAACATGTTTTCCGCGCCGATCGCGGCGAGTACCGCATCCTCAGGCCAGCCATCGAGGATCATCACCGCGGCCTGGTTGCCCGCGAACGGGCGGTCGGCAAACGCATCGACGTGCCAGTAGGGAACTGTCGTCATTTCGGTTCCTCAAGCTTTCCGAACTCGTCCTGCTCGATCAGCGGATTGCCGGGCTCGTCGACATGTCCCGCCGGATCGATGTGGATCAGCAGTTCCAGGTTGGGAAATTCGCGGCACAGCTCGTGTTCGACCCGGTCGATGATAGCATGCGACTGGTCGACCGTCATGCTGCCGGGCAAATCGACGTGGAACTGGACGAAATCGCGCATGCCACTGGTGCGCGTGCGCAGATCGTGGAGGTGCTCCAGCTCGGGATGACGCGCGGCGATCTCGACGAAGCGCTGGCGTTTCTCCTCGGGCCATTCGCGGTCCATCAGCTGCTCAATCGCGGCCTGCGAGGCGCGCCACGCGCCCCACCCCAGCCACGCCGCGATGGCCAGCGCGAACACCGGGTCGGCCCCGGCGATCCCGCCGTACTGATCGAGCGCCAGCGCCGCGATCACCGCCAGGTTGAGGAACAGATCGGACTGATAGTGGACATGATCGGTGGCGATCGCGACCGACCGCGTCCGCGCGATCACGAACCGCTGATAGGCAAGCAGCGCCAGCGTCGCGACCAGCGCGATAACCGAGACCACGATCCCGTCCTGCGCCGCCTCGGTCCGCCCGCCCGCGATCCACTGCTGGATTGCGCGCGCCGCCAGCCCGACCGCCGAAATCGAGATCAGCACCACCTGGAACATCGCCGCCAGCGCCTCGGCCTTGCCGTGACCGAAGCGGTGCTCGGCATCGGCGGGTTGGGCGGCGACCCACACCCCGGCCAGCGTCGCCAGGCTAGCGACGAGGTCGAGCGCGGTATCGGCCAGGCTGCCCAGCATTGCGGTCGAGCCGGTGGTCCACACCGCCCACGCCTTCATCCCCAGCAGCAGCAGGGCCACGCTGATCGAGGCGAACGCGGCGCGGATGTTGAGCAAGGGGGAAGCCGCCGTCATGGATAAAGCAACGTGCTGGTCCACGGCGCGCTGACAACCGCGCGCACGAACCGGCGGCGTTCGTGGAGACGGTGGTCGCGGTCGATCCAGAATTCGATGGCCGTGGGGATCACCCGATAGCCCGACCAGTGTGACGGGCGCGGTACGTCGCCAGCAGGATAGCGCGCGCTCAGTTCCTCGACCCGGGCCAGATAGGTCGCGCGATCGGGCAACGGGCGCGACTGGTCCGAAGCGGCCGAGCCGAGCCGCGAAACCGGGTGGCGGCTGGCGAAATAGGCGTCGGCCTCGGCCACGCTGACTTCCTCGACCCGCCCTTCGACGCGCACCTGGCGACGCAGCGACTTCCAGTGGAACAGCAGCGCGACCTGGCGGTTGCCAGCCAGTTCCAGCCCCTTGCGGCTTTCGAAATTAGTAAAGAAAGTGAAGCCGCCACCCGGTCCCTGATCGGCCCCATGCCCCTTGAGCAACACCATCCGGAGCGAAGGTGCGCCATCCGGGGTGGCAGTGGCCAGCGCCATCGCGTTGGGATCGTTGGGTTCGCCCGCCTTTGCCTCGGCAAACCACGCGTCGAACAGCGCGAAGGGATCGCCATGGGCGATGGTTTCAGATTCGCTCGGGTTCGGCACGGATGGCATGGTAGAAACGATCCAGGGGCGGGAGGGCGACAGGCGCCAGCCCCTAGCGTGTCGCGCCGGTTCAGGAAAGCTTGCCCGACGGCGCGGCGCACCCTAGCTAACCGGCCATGGCCGCCGATCCCTATACAATCCTGGGCGTCGCCCGCGGGGCGACCGAAAAGGACGTCAAGTCCGCCTATCGCAAGCTCGCCAAGCAGCTCCACCCCGATCGCAACACCGGCAAACCCAACGCCGCCGAAAAGTTTTCCGAGGTCACCCAGGCCTACGACCTGCTGTCTGACAAGGACAAGCGCGCCCGCTTCGACCGCGGCGAGATCGACTTCGACGGCAATCCGGCGATGCCGTTCGGGTACGGCGGGGGCGGCGCAGGAGGTCCGGGTGGGGGCTTTCGCGGCAGCCAGGGCGGGTTCCGCACGCAGGACTTCGAAGGCAGCGCTGGCGCTGAGGGTATCGACCTGGGCAACCTGTTCGAAGGCCTGTTCGGCGGCGGCCGTGCCGGTCCGGGCGGTGGTCCGGGGGGCATGGGCAGCGCGGGCGGCGCGCGGCGCGGACCCCCGCCCAAGGGCGCCAACGTCCAGTACCGCTTGCAGGTGAGCTTTACCGACGCCGCCGCCCGCGCCACCCAGCGGGTCACCCTGAGCGACGGCAAGTCGATCGACCTCAAGCTGCCCGCAGGCGTCGAAAGCGGCACCCAGATGCGGCTTGCCGGGCGCGGGGAACAGGGGCCGGGCGGCGCAGGCGATGCGATTGTGTCGATCGAAGTCGGCAACCACCCGTTCTTCCGCCGCGACGGCGACAACATCCGGCTCGACCTGCCGATCACCCTCGACGAGGCGCTGCGCGGCGGAAAGGTCCGCGTTCCCACGGTCGAAGGCCCGGTCATGCTGACCATCGCGCCGGGCAGCAGCAGCGGAAGGACCCTTCGGCTCAAGGAAAAGGGGTTCTCCGGCAAAGCCGGCGCGCGCGGCGACCAGTTGGTCACGCTCCAGATCGAGGTGCCCGCAGCCGATACCGATCTCGCCGCCGATCTCGCCAGCCGCCTCGAGGGGTGGCACGACTCTCGGGACCTGCGCGCCAAGCTGGGCGTTTAGCCGTTCGTGCCGGACCTCACACCTTCTCTCCCCCCCGGTGCCAAGCCGCTGGTGGAAATGCCCGATCTTTCGCCCGAAGCACGCCGCAAAGAGGCGCTTCGTTGGCGCGCGGGGCTTCAAGAACGTGCCCGCCACCGCTTCGGGCCGGGCAGCCGGTTCCTCGAGATCGTCAAGCGCGTCGCCACCGGGTCGTACAACGACGGCTTCATCCATGCCGGCAATCTTGCCTACATGGCGATCCTTTCGCTGTTTCCATTCTTCATCACGGTCGCCGCGATGTTCTCGCTGGTTGGCGAGGAAAGCCAGCGCGCCGCCTCGATCAACGCCTTCCTCCTCGCGGTGCCACCCGTGGTCGCCAACGCGATCGAGCCGGTCGCGCGCGGGGTGGTCGAGGCCAGATCCGGCTGGCTGCTGTGGGTCGGCGGGCTGGTCGGCTTGTGGACCGTGGGCAGCCTGGTCGAGACGATTCGCGATGTATTACGCCGCGCCTATGGCACGCATTGGGAGCACGCCTTCTGGCGCTATCGTCTGGCCTCTACGGGCGTCATCGTCGCGGCGGTGGTGCTGCTGCTGGTGAGCCTGGCGTTGCAGGTGGTGATCGGCACCGCGCAGGAAGTGATCGCGGCGTGGATGCCCCGGTTTTCCGACCTGATCGACCAGCTCGCGCTGTCGCGGTTCATCCCGGCGCTGGGGCTGTACCTTTCGATCTACCTGCTGTTCCTGTCGCTGACCCCGGGCGCGTATCGCCAGCGGCGCTACCCCAAATGGCCCGGTGCACTGCTGGTCACGGTGTGGTGGGTGGCAGTGACGGTCGCGCTGCCCGCGGTGCTGCGCAGCTTTTTCAGCTATGACCTGACATACGGCAGCCTGGCCGGGATCATGATCGCGCTTTTCTTTTTCTGGCTGGTCGGCTTAGGGATGGTGGTCGGCGCCGAACTCAACGCCGCACTCACTGAAACCCCGGAAGAGCGCGATATGATCGGCCAGGGCGACAACCGGGGCCGCTCGCAAATCGGGCGCGAACCCACCAACGACGACGGAGAGGCAACCGCATGACCGCGCAGGCGACGGTACCGATGCCCCAGTTGATGCAGGGCAAACGTGGTCTCATCATGGGCCTCGCCAACGACAAGTCGCTGGCCTGGGGGATCGCCAGGGCGCTCCATGCCGCAGGCGCCGAGCTGGCGTTCAGCTATCAGGGCGACGTCATGGAAAAGCGGGTCCGCCCGCTGGCTGGGCAGTTGCTCAATCCGGGCGACAGCGAGCCGTTTCTGCTGAACTGCGACGTTTCGACCGAAGCCGAGCTCGACACCACTTTCGCCGCGCTGGCGGCACGCTGGCCGACGATCGACTTCGTCGTCCACGCGATCGGCTTCACGAACAAGGAAGCCCTGCGCGGGGCCTATTGCGACGTTGGTCTCGACGATTTCCTGATGACGATGAACATCAGCGTCTACAGCTTCACCGCCGTGGCCCGGCGCGCCGCTGCGATCATGCCCGCATTCGATCCAGAAACCGGCAAGGGCGGCGGCGCGCTGCTGACACTCAGCTATTATGGCGCGGAAAAGGTGATCCCGCACTACAATGTGATGGGGGTTGCCAAGGCTGCGCTCGAAGCCAGCGTCAAGTACCTCGCCAACGACTTCGGTCCCCGCGCGATCCGGGTCAACGCGATCTCGGCCGGACCGATCAAGACGCTGGCGGCATCGGGCATCGGCGATTTCCGCTACATCCTGAAATGGAACGAATTTAATTCGCCCTTGCGCCGCAACGTCACGATCGACGACGTCGGCGGCTCGGCGCTGTATCTGCTGTCCGACCTGTCGGTAGGGGTGACCGGCGAGACCCATCATGTCGATGCCGGGTATCACACCATCGGGATGAAGCAGGAAGACGCGCCGGACATCGCGCTGGCCTGATAAACCATCCAGACCACCGCGTTCTGGGTGCCATGCAGCAAGGTCGGGCGAATGAGGGTGGACGAGCCGGGTGATGCGCCATAAAAGCCTACGGGTCCGCCGGACCGGCCCCCGGCTGGACGGCGCATGAGCAAACCCCCGAACAAGCCGCCTCTAAACAAGCCATGGTCGCCAATTTCATCTTCTCCCCCACCCTGCCCTTGTGCGCAGCCTCGTTCGCCGCGACCGCGCTGCTGACCCGCTATGCTTGGCCGGTTTGCGTCCGGCTGGGACTGATCGACGTTCCCGATGCGCGCAAGCTGCACGCCCGCGCCACCCCGCTGCTGGGTGGCCCGGCGCTGATCGGGATCATCCTGCCGATCGCGCTGCTCGCCACCTGGCTTTCGCCGGCCAGTTCGAACATTTCGCTGCTCCACCTCGCGTTCGCCACCGCCGCAGTCGCGCTGGTCGGGATCCTCGACGATCGCCGCCCGCTCAGCGCGCGGATGCGGGTCGGGCTGGCGTTCCAGCTGTTCGGCGGACTGGCGCTGTTCAACAACGCATTTCTGGTGCGGCGGTTGGTGTTTCCCTTCCTCGGCTTCCAGTTCGGGCTCTACTACGAGGCGGTCGCATTGCTGTTCACGGTGGTGTGCTGCGTCGGACTGGTCAACGCGGTTAACATGGCTGACGGCAAGAACGGCCTGGTTCTGGGCCTGTGCATCGGCTGGCTGGGGCTGATCATGGCCCGGTCGACTGCGGGTGACATCCCGTTCATGGCGGTGATGCTGGCGGGTTCGATTTCGCTGCTGGTGATGAACTTGCGCGGTCGTTTGTTCCTGGGCGACGGCGGGGCCTATGGTCTGGCTGCGGCGATCGGGCTGTTGACGATCCGATCATACAGTTCGCACCTTGAGGATCCCTCCACCGGGCTTAGCGCAGAGGTGGTGGTGCTGTTGTTCTTCGTACCCGTGTTCGACAGTTTCCGCCTTACTTTCGCTAGGCTGGCTCGCGGCCAGTCGCCGATGGCGGGCGACCGCGATCATCTCCACCACCACTTGCAGAACCGCTTCGGCTGGCCGAACGGGCTGTATATCTATCTGCTGATGGCGCTGGCGCCCGCAGCGCTGGCCGAAGCGTTGCTGCCTTGAACCTTCCTGCCGAATCCAAGGCCAACCATTACAAGGCCAGCCATTACAAGGACCGTCGATGACCAAAGCCAAGACCGCACTGATTACCGGAGTGACCGGACAGGACGGGGCCTATCTGTCGCACCTGTTGCTGGAAAAGGGCTATCAGGTCCACGGGGTCAAGCGCCGCTCGTCGTCGTTCAACACCGGACGGATCGAGGATATCTATCAGGATCCGCACATCCCTGATGGCAATTTCGCGCTGCATTATGGGGACCTGACCGATAGCACCAACCTGATCCGGATCATCCAGGAAACCCAGCCCGACGAGGTCTATAACCTGGCCGCGCAGAGCCACGTCCAGGTCAGCTTCGAAACCCCCGAATACACCGCCAACTCCGACGCCATCGGCACGCTGCGGCTGCTCGAGGCGATCCGCATCCTCAAGCTTGAGGACACCTGCCGGTTTTATCAGGCATCGACCAGCGAGCTTTACGGCCTCGTCCAGGAAGTACCGCAGAAGGAAACCACCCCGTTCTATCCGCGCAGTCCTTATGCGGCGGCCAAGCTCTATGCCTACTGGATCACGGTCAACTACCGCGAGGCCTATGGCATGCACGCCTCCAATGGCATCCTGTTCAACCACGAAAGCCCGCTGCGCGGCGAGACTTTCGTGACCCGCAAGATCAGCCGCGCCGCCGCCGCGATCAAGCTGGGGCGGCAGGAGAAGCTCTACCTTGGCAACCTCGATGCCAAGCGCGACTGGGGTCATGCTCGCGAATACGTGCGGGGGATGTGGCTGATGGTCCAGCAAGACCAGCCCGACGACTATGTGCTGGCCACCGGGGTGACGATCGCGGTGCGCGAATTCGTCGGATGGTGTTTCGCCGAAGTCGGTATCGCGCTCGCCTGGCAGGGCGAGGGGGTCGAGGAACAAGGCATCTGCCAGGCCACCGGCAAAGTCCTCGTCGCGGTCGATCCGCGCTATTTCCGCCCGACCGAGGTCGAACTGCTGATCGGCGATGCGACCAAGGCGTTTCAAAAGCTGGGCTGGAAGCACGAGACCAGCTCGCGCCAGCTGGCCGCCGAAATGGTCGCCGCCGATCTGGTGACGATGCGCGATGCCCCACTCGGGCAGGGTGCATGAACTTCGACTTCGCCGACAAGAAGGTTTGGGTCGCAGGACACCGCGGCATGGTCGGTAGCGCGGTGGTGCGCCGTCTTGCCGCAGAACCATGCGACGTGGTGACTGCAGGGCGCGACACGCTCGACTTGCGCGATCAACGCGCGGTGTTCGCGTGGCTCGAGGCCGAGCGCCCGGACCTGGCGATCGTCGCCGCGGCGCGGGTCGGTGGGATCCATGCCAACGACACCTATCCCGCCGAGTTCCTTTATGACAACCTCGTGATCGAGGCGAATGTGATCGAAGGCGCGCGCCGCGCGGGGGTGACCAAGCTGCTGTTCCTCGGCTCGTCGTGCATCTACCCCAAGCTCGCCCCCCAGCCGATCCCCGAAGAAGCGCTGCTCACCGGGCCGCTGGAGCCGACCAACGAGTGGTACGCGATCGCCAAGATCGCCGGGATCAAGCTGGGCCAGGCCTATCGCCGCCAGTACGGGATGGACTGCATCTCGGCGATGCCGACCAACCTGTATGGCCGGGGCGACAACTATCACCTTGCCAACAGTCACGTCGTGCCAGCGCTGATCCGCAAGGCACATGAGGCCAAGCTGGCGGGGTCCGAGCAGATCGAGGTGTGGGGCAGCGGCTCGCCGTTGCGCGAGTTCCTCCACGTCGATGACCTCGCCGACGCTGTCGTGTTCCTCGCCCGCAGCTATTCGCAGGATGAGCACATCAACGTCGGTTCGGGGATGGAAGTGACCATCCGCGATCTGGCCGAGATGGTCTGCCGCGTAGTTGGGTTCGAAGGACGCTTGGTGTGGGACGCGAGCAAGCCCGACGGCACCCCGCGCAAGTTGATGGACTCCAGCCGTCTCGCCGCGCTCGGCTGGACAGCGAAGATCGGGCTCGAGGAAGGTCTGCGCCGGACTTACGCCGATTTTCTGGCGCATGGGGTGCGCGAACGATGAACCGCCGCTCGACAGCCGCGATCCGGTCCGACCCCCGTCAGTCTAACCGGCGCCGTCTGACTATCTTCATCGCCTTTGTCGCGTTGGTCTTCGCCATGGGCGGCGGCGCGCGCGACGATCTCCAGTCGCTGTTGCTGCTGCGCCCGGCTGCTGTGGGGTTCGGCGCCTGGGCTTTGCTGGCTGCCGCGCCCGGCGACCTGAAGGCGGTGCGCACACCGCTGGCGCTGCTGCTCGCGCTGCTGGCGCTGATCGGTGCGCAACTCGTCCCGCTCCCGCCGGGGCTGTGGCACGCCCTGCCAGGGCGCGAGGGCATTGCCCGGCGCGATGCGCTGGTCGGGCTCAGCGATCTGTGGCGGCCGTTAAGCCTGTCGCCGTCCAAGACCTGGAATTCGCTGGTTTCGATGGTCGTCCCGCTGGCCGCATTGCTCATCGCGGCGGTCCAGCCCGCAGCGCATCGTCTGCGGATGGTCGAATCGATCCTGATCGCTGCGACGGTCAGCGCGGTCCTCGGACTGGCTCAGGTTCTGGGACCCTCCGACGGTCCGCTATATCTCTATTCGATCACCAATCAGGATACCGCTGTCGGTCTGTTCGCCAACCGCAATCATCATGCCGCCTTCCTCGCTGCCACATTTCCCCTGCTCGGCTGGTATTTCCTGTTCGCGGTGCGCAGCGAGTTGCTCCTGTCGCGACCATGGGTGGCCAGCGTTGCGGTTTCTGGCGGCCTGTGGGTCGTGGTCGAGGCCATGACCGGATCGCGGGCGGGACTTGTGCTGTTCGCTCTGGCCATAGGGATCGTCTTTTTCCTGCTCCTCGCCGCGGTGAAGCAGGGACGGTTTGCGCACAACCGGCGTACTCCAATGCCGTTTTCGTCGCCCAGGGCGCGGATCGGACTGGGGCTGGGGGTGGTCACGGCGATGGCGGTGACGGTTTGGATCATCCCCAGTCTGCCGGCCTATCAACGCTTTGGCGCCGACGAGTACGCCGCCGACGTTCGCTTTACCGCTGTGCCAACGGTGTTTCGTATGGCGCTCGATGCGTTCCCGGCCGGGATCGGGTTCGGCGCGTTCGAGCATGTGTTCAAGGCTTACGAGCCGGATGCGCTACTCAAGGCGTCCTACTTCAATCAGGCCCATGACGATTTTCTCCAGCTTGCGGTCGAAGCCGGGTTGCCGGGCCTGATCCTGCTTGGTCTGGCGGTGGCGTTCCTGCTCGGGCGCCTGCGCGTGCTGCTTCCGTGGCTGCGCCGTTCGGAGCCAGATGCCTGGCTGGCGGCGGCCAGCCTCGCCTCGCTCGGCCTGCTCGCGCTGGCGAGCGCGGCGGATTACCCGCTGCGGGCGCCCTCGATGATGGCGTTCGCGATCATTCTGGTGGTATTCTCGCTCTATCCTTCGCAGCCGCAGCAAAGCGACGAGCGGCGTTGAGTCTGCCGGTACTATCGGATAACGCCTGCCACGCTGGGCAACCTCACGACTTGTTTTCGGGAATATACTTTTGAGAAATCGCAATTTTGTCAGCCTGGCTGGAGCCTTGATGGTCATGCTGGGCTTGCTCGGCGGGTGTGCCGGAAAGATCCAGCCGATCGGCGGCGCCGCCACCGTGGTTCCCGTCCAGACCGACGCCATGCCCCAGCCGGTCCAGGCTTCGGTCGGCGGGCCGGGCCAGTTCCAGCTCCAGGCTTTCGACAAGCTGCGGATCGAAGTGTTCGGGGTCGAAACCCTCCAGCGCACGGTGTCGGTCGATGGCGATGGGCGGTTTTCGTTCCCGCTGGTCGGTCAGTTGCAGGCCTCGGGCAAGACCCCGGCCGAGCTTGGCGGAGAAATCGAGCGGGCCTTGCGCAACGCCAACTACGTCCGCAATCCCGATGTCACGGTGACGATCCTCGAGACCCCGGGACGGACCGTGGCGGTGGACGGTCAGGTCAACCGGGCCGGTGAATTCCCGGTGCTGCCCAACGCCACGCTGATGCGCGCGGTCGCTTTGGCCGGGGGGGTAAACGAGAACGCGCGGGTTGAAGACGTGGTGCTGTTCCGTAACATCGGCGACAAGCACTACGTCGGACTCTACAACCTTGGAGCGATCCGCCGCGGCAGCTATCCCGATCCGCAGATTTTCGCCGGTGACGTGGTCGTCGTCGGTGAATCGAACCAGCGGCGCCTGTTGCAAAGTTTCCTCCAGGCCATCCCGCTGTTGACTACGCCGCTGATCCTGCTGCTGCAGAACTCGGGATCTGGAAAAACAACGGGGTCGGGAAATTGAACGCGTTGTCGCCCGCCCAGACCATGCTGGAACCGGAACCCTTGCGCCTTGGCGCTGCCGCGCTGACCGGCTTCGAACGGGCCTGGCGCACGATCGTCAACCGCCGCTATTTGATCCTGGGGATCGTGGCGGCGGCAATCGTTTTGGGGTTCCTGATCACCCTGACGGTGACCCCGCGCTATACCGCGACGACGCGGATCGAAATCTCGCGCGAACAGGACAAGGTGGCCAATGTCGAGAAGGTGCAGTCGGACCAGATGGTCCAGGAACTGACTTTCTACCAGACTCAGTACTCGCTGCTTAACGACCGCTCGATCGCCGAACGGGTGGCGCGGGCGCTGCGCCTTTCGACCGATTTGCAATTTGCCCAGGCGTTCGACCTGACTTCGATCGAAGGGCAGGGCCGCGGCAAGATCGCGGACGATACCGCGATCACGGTTTTGCTCAACAACGTTACCATCAAGCCTGTTCGCGGATCGAGCCTGGTCGATATCCAGTTCGATAGCCCCGACTCCAGGCTGTCCGCGCGGATCGCCAACGAATGGGTCAACCAGTTCATCCGCGCCAAGATGGACCGCCGGTTCGGCGCCACCGCCGATGCCCGCACGTTTCTTGAGCAGCGGCTTGAGCAATTGCGCACGAACCTGGAAAAGTCGGAGCGCGAGCTGATCGAATACGCCAAGGCCCAGGGCATCGTCTCGCTCGATCGGGTGCGTGATGGCGCCACCAACACCACCACCGAGCGGACGCTGGTCGCCAGCGATCTCGAATCCGCCAACATCGCCCTCGCCAGCGCGCGCGCCGATCGCATCGCCGCCGAGGCCCAGATGCGGCGCAATTCCAATGTCGCGGTCATGGCCAGCCCCACGCTGCAAAGCCTGCGCGCGCGCCGCGCCGAGCTGGCCGCCAATGTCGCCAACATGGAATCGCTGTTTGGCTCGGCCTACCCGCCGCTCGTCGCCTCGCGCTCGGAACTCGCCAACATCGATCGCAGCATCTCGACCGAAACCAGTCGCGCCAAAAGTACCGTGAGCGATGCCTACAACGGCGCGCTCGACCGCGAGCAGCAGAGCGAGGCCCTGCTGGCCCGGCTCAAGTCGACCTATGGCGATCAGCAGAGCGATTCGGTGCGCTACGCCATTCTCTCGCGCGATGCCGATACCAACCGCCAGCTCTATCAAAGCCTGCTCCAGCGCTACAAAGAGATCGGGGTCGCGGGCGTGGGTGCCAACGACGTCGCGATCGTCCACCGGGCGATGCCACCCGAGGCACCGTCCAGCCCGCGGCTGGCGCTCAACCTGCTGCTGGCGGCCTTTGTCGGGCTGTTGCTGGCGGCGGCGGCGGTGTTCATCCTCGAACAGGTCGACCAATCGATTCGCGATCCGGCGGAAGTCGAGAACAAGCTGCATCTGCCGCTGATCGGATCGGTCCCGGCGGGGCAGGGCGACTTGCTCGATGATGTCTTCGACAAGCGCTCGGAAACGTACGAGGCCTATCTCAGCGTTCGCAGCAACCTGGGTTTCCTGACCGCGCACGGTGCCCCGCGATCGATGGTCATCACCAGTTCGCGGCCGGGCGAGGGCAAGTCGACCACCGCGGTCATGCTCTCGCACTTGTTTGCCGAACAGGGCCGGTCGACCGTTCTGGTCGACGGCGACATGCGCAATTCGTCGCTGGCTTCGTACCTCGGGTTCGAACGCCACGAAGGCCTGAGCAGCTATCTGGCCGGCGAGGGTGAGCTCGACAAGCTGCTGGTCAAGCCGGATCGCTACGCGTTCACCCTGATGCCCGCCGGCCGAATTCCGCCCAACGCCGCCGAATTGCTCGACAGCGAGCGGTTCGACATGCTGATCGCCGATCTGCTCAAGCGGTTCGACCAGGTCATCGTCGATGCGCCGCCGCTGCTGGGGCTGGCCGATACCCCGCTGATTGCGCGCAAGGTCGAGGGCGCGGTGTTCGTGATCGAAGCCAACCGCGGCAAGCTGCGGATTATCCGCACTGCGCTGCGCCGCCTGCAGATGGCTGGGGCCAAAGTGTTCGGCGCGATCGTCACCAAGCTCGATGATCGCAACGCGTCGTATGGCTACGGCTATGGCTACGGCTACGGCTATGGCTACGGGGCCGGGAAGGACGCCGCCAATCAGGACGCGGCCAAACAGGACGCGGGTGCCAAAGACGGGGCCAGGGACGCCGCGCAATGAGCAGTCGGTCCGCCGTCGCGCGGTCGCGCGAGGGCCGGGCTTCCGCCGCTCCCAAGCTGCCAACCGCGCGCACCATCGCGCTGATTGCCGCAGCGGCGGCGGTGGCGCTGCTCGTTGCGATGGTCACCTGGGGCGGGCTCAACAAGCTGCGTCAGCCGCGACTGGCGCTGGCTACGGTGCCGGCCAATGGTTTCGCCTATGCCCAGGCGGTGCTCACGGGCATCTCCAGCCAGATCGGCGATACCCCCGGACGGCTCGCCAAGGTCGCCATCTCACCCGCGCAGCGCCGGGCCGCGCTGGAGAGCTACGCCCGTGAGCCGTTCTCGTCTCAGGGCTTGGCCATCGCCGCGCTGGGCGCCGAAGCCGGCGGCAAAACCGCCCGCGCCCGGCAATTGATGACCGCAGCGCTCCAGCTTTCACGGCGCGATTCGCTGGTCAACGGCTGGACAGTGCTCGACGCCAGCCGCCGCAACGATCTCGACGCCGCAATCGTCGCGCTCAACCGCTCGATGACCACCAATCCTGCGACCACTTCGATCTATGTCCCGGCGATGGTCGGGTCACTCGCGCAGGATGCTTCGGTCGATGTGCTGGCGCGAATTCTGGCGCGGCGGCCGACCTGGGAGCTGGCCTTCTGGCAGGCTGCGGTACTCGCGCCGCAGACCATCGCCAATGCCGGCAAACTGCGCGTGCGACTGGGTCGCAATTCAGCCGACGACAAGGAGATCGACCGCGCGATGCTGGGCACGCTCGCTGGGCGGCGCGAGTTCGCGACCGCCACCGCGCTCTACCAGGCGCGCAGCGGCGTACGAACCCCGGCGGGCAGCGCAATCGTCCGCAACGCCAATTTCGGCGCGGTGCCGGTATGGCCGCCGTTCGACTGGGATGTGATGGCCACCGGCGAATACAGCGGCACGGTGGCCCGCGACGGCCAGGGCCTGACAGTCGAGGCGCTGCCAGGCAGCGGGGGACTGGTCGCCCGTCAGCTCGTCGCGATCCCGCCGGGAGCGATGCGGCTGCGCGCGGTGCTGGCGCATCCGTTCGAGCGCGACGCGAATGGCCTCGCGATCCGGCTGCAGTGCGCAACCACCGACGCGCGGGTGTTCGAGGCCGACCTAACTTCTGCCAGCTTCTCCCGCGATTTCACCGCTGGAGATTGCCGCTATCACTGGCTCGATATTGTAGTTCGCCCTGGAACGACCGAAAACCGCGAGCCGCTCGCGCTGCGACGGGTCGAGATCGTTCCGCGTGCGGGCTGAGCGTTATCGCACACCGTCACTTGATTTTGCCTCATAAATCAGCAACCTTATGGTATTGAAATACCAAGCTTTATAAAATGAATATTGAAAACCTGGCCAGCCATCCAGGAGCCCGAGCCTTATGAAGTAATTGAAGCAAAAATAAAAAAATGGAAAAGCTCGCCTCTGCAGGTTTTTATACTTAGTCTTCTGGCGCCATGTTAGCTGCTGAAATTCATCCGATTCGACGACCTGTCTAAATCGAGACGCCTCCCATCGGGCGTAATCCATATGGCGGCTAATAAATTTACCCAGGCCCTGGAAGTCGCGATGGTCGATACGGGCCGAGATTTCGCCAACGGCGCCGTCGAGACGGGGATGCTCATGCACCTCCATGTCCAAGTCGCTCCAGTGGTCCTCTTCGATTCGTTCGAACCTTCCGAACGAGCGACGGAACAGCGCAAGTTTGCGTTGCGGAACGCCGTGCCGCAGCGGGTGCCCGAGAAAGTAGTTCGTATAGGGCAACCAAAATCCGACCTTGTCGGTCTGGGTGATCGCCCCGGCAACCTCACTCACAAAGGCCGGGGTCACGATTTCGTCGGCGTCGAGAAACAGGCACCAGTCGTTTCTCGAAGGGTGGTTCTCAAGATACCAGTTGCGCTTCTTCGGAAAGCGCCCGTTCCATGAAAAATCGATCAGGGCAGCACCGTGCTCGGAAGCGATCAGGGGGGTTCGATCGGTGCTGGCGCTATCGACGACGACGACTTCATCCCACGAATCGCCAAGCGCGGCGAGGCAAATCGGCAGATTTTTCTCTTCGTTCCTGACCGGAATGATGACGGTGACGGGCAGTTTAGGCATCATGCCACTTCGCGGACCTCTCTTTTTCTCGTACTTTGGGTTCGAATTATCGAAAGATCGCTCGCCAACCTTGCTGTCAAGGATGCGACACGGTCATCCGATCTCAGCGACATCGCGCAGCAGGGTATCCCACGCTACGGCACTATGCTCGCGCGTAAATCGCGCCTTGACCATCCGCCGCGCGTTGTCTCCGGGCCGGGTGAGCATCGAACGGTCCATTGCCAGGCCCCGAAGCAGCGCGGCCACTCCCGTGGCATCCCCCGGGACGAAAGCCCACCCGCAATCATGGTGGCGAACCAGTTGGGCAACCTCGCCGGTTGCGGCACCGATGAACAAGACAGGCCTCGCGCTAGCGGCCGCGCCATAGAACTTGGATGGAACGATCAGGCCCTCCAGCTCGGGACGCAACGACAACCAATGGACGTCGGCAACTGCCAGTGAACGCGGCAGTTGTTCGCGCGGCTGATAGGGACGCCGGTAGATGTTGGACAGCCCGGTTGCCTCGAGCCGCTCGGCCAGCGCACCCCCGCCGATGAACAGGAAGTCGATCGGCGCGTCTTCGCTCGCAAGAATTCTGGCCGCCTCGAGCATCGTATCGATATCGTGCGCCCGTCCGAGGTTGCCCGAATAGGCAACGACCAGCCGATCGGGCGCGAACCCCCATTCAGCCCGCAAGGGCGATCCGCCCGGGTCGGCAGCCAGAACCGCGTCGTCCCCCCAATTGTGGATTTCCGCGATCGAAGTGACAGGCGAACCGGCGGCAACCATCACATCGCCCATGCCAGCCCCGATCACCACCGTTCGCGCCGCACGCCGCAGCGCCTTGGCGCGCAGAAATGTCAGAATGCGCCCAGGCAGTCCTCGAGCCGGGCGAAAGCCCAGCGCGATTGCCAGGTCAGGATAGACGTCCTGCATCCAGTTGACCAAATGCGCCCCGCGCAACCTTGCGACCGCCGCCAGCGGGACCTGAAGCAGCGGCGGATCGGTTTTGGCGACCACGATATCACCCCGCCGGATCGACCGCGCGACAGCGAGTGACGCTGTCAGGTAGAAGCTTGCATAATCGATGGCCCGCCCGGCAAGATTCCCGCGTCCGAACCTGGTGGTGGCTACTCGCTCGATCGTCACCCCGGCATGCATTGCGCGGGGGGGCAGCAGCTCGCCGCCATCGTAGCGCAGACGGCTGGCGATCACGATGATCGGCCATCCCCGCGCGGCAAGATCGCTGGCCAGGTCGGTCAGGATTTGCGCGGTCGCGCTGTGATCGGGCCAGTAGAACCGGTTGACGAACAGCACCTGCCGCGGCGGCGGCCCGGAACTGACCATCATCGGCTCGTCCCGATTGCTGCAGCGGCATGGGCTACGCCCAAGTTCGCCAGAATTGCGCCGGTGGACGCGAGCCGCTGTGGCGGCACCCAGCCAAGCGTCGAAGCGAGCAGCGCGGTATCGGCTTCGAGCACGTCCTGATCGTGCGGTGAGCGCGGGCGTTCACCGAACCTGAGCAGCCCGGAATCGGCGCCCAGTTCACGGGCCAGCGCCAACGCGACGTGGCGCACTTCGAGCGCGATGCCCGCGCCGACGTTGACGATTGCGGGCGCATGGTCGAGCGCACCCAGTGCTTCAAGAGTGCGTGCGGCATCGTCGATATGGACGAAATCACGGCGCTGGGTGCCATCGCTCAACGCGATCGGGCGCCGTTCGCGCAAGGCTGCGAGGATAGCGGGGAGCAGCCGCCCGCTGCGCTCACCCGGACCGTAGAGCCCGAACAGGCGGGCATGGACGAGCGAAAAGCCGCGCGCCTGCGCCTGCTCGCGCAGGATCGCACCGGCTTCGACCTTGGCTCGGGCATAATCGTTTTGCGGCGTGATCTCGTCCGCTTCAGCGAGCCGCCCGGCCCGCCCGTATTCCGCCATGCTCCCGGCATAGACCACCCGCATCCCGGTTATCGCCGCAGCGCCTATCGCGCGGGCCATCGCGAGTTCGTCTTCGACGATCTGCGGATCGTCGGCGTTTGGATTGTTCACCCCGCTTGAGGCGAGGTGATAGATCGTCGCGGCCCCGGCCTGGTCGATGTATCGCGCGACCGCACCGGATTCGCGCCAGTCGAGGTCGCTGCGGCTCGGCCCCAGCACTGCCGTACCGCTCGCGCCCAGCCGCGCGACCACGGCGCGCCCGAGGACCCCCCCCGCGCCGGTCACGATGGCGCGCGCAGGATCGGTCAAGAGGTTGCTCCGCGGTTCACCGCACCGCTGTACAGCGCGGCAAGCCGTTCGGCGATTCGCTCAAGCGAATAGGATTGCGCGATCATCGCCTTGCCGCGCGCGCCCATCGTGGCGAGGTCAGCATCATCGAGGGTCAGCATCTCGGCAAGCCCGGCAGCGATGTCCTGCGCATCATCGCGCACAACCAGCCCCGCACCCTCCTCGGCAACTTCGGGAAAGTGGCACTGATCGGTGATGAGCACCGGCAACCCGGCGCCGAGCGCTTCGAGCAGGGCGATGGAGAAGCCTTCCTGATGCGAGGGCAGGGCGAAGATCGCGGCGTGGCGCAACGCGGGTTTCGCTGTGGCCCCGAACAGGTCGGTGACGAAGGTAGCCCGCTCGCTCAGCCCAGCAGTCGCCAGACGGGCGACTATGGCCGCCGCATAGCTCTCGTCTTGCGGGATGCCGACGACCAGCAGCCGCGCCTCGGGGTGCTTGCCTGCCAGCGCGATGAAGGCGCCGATCAGCAAATCGAGGCCCTTCTTGGGGTGGATGCGGCTGAAATACAGGATTGTGCGGCCCGGAGAGGCCAGCATTGGCGCACGATCGAACAGCGGCTGCGCATCGTCCGCGATTGCTTGCGCCAGTGCTTCCAGATCGATCCCGTTGGGGACGATGGCGTGCGCGGGCGATCCGGGGTGGCGCGCGGCGGCGGCTTCCTCCGTTGTTGCGAAGACTATCGCAGAGGCCTTCGCCAGCATCGTGCCGGTGCCGGTCAGCGCCAGCGCCACCGCCTTGCGTCCGCGCGACTGGCGCAGAGACCATGGATCGAGCATGCCGTGGGCGGAAACGAACACCGGCTGGCCCGCGCGACGAAAGATCGCGGCGGCATCGCTGAGGCATCCCTCCCACACCCCGTGGACGTGGAGCGCATCGAATTCGGCAATGCGGCGTTCCAGCGCATGGCGCAGTGCGCGGCTTTTCTTCAGCCGAGCCGGGCCGGTTGACGCGAACCGCTCAATCGTGACCGGCAATCCGGCAAAGTCGGGATCGGGTGCCGGGCCGCTGTTGTCTGCGGAAGCGAGCGCCATCATCGTCACCCGTACCCCCGTGCGGGCCAACGCACGCGCGGTCTCGAACATGACCTGCGGCGGGCCTCCAGCGGTCGCCGCCAGTTCGCCAGTGAGCATCAGCACGTGCATCTCAATCGCCGGCGGCAGCCTCGACAGCGATACGATAGTCCTCGATCTGGGCCCGCGTCACCGCGCGCAGATTGGCCTCGCCCGCCAGCCACTGCGCGTACCATTCGACCGTCCGCGCAATCGTCTCGCGAAAGCCCCACACCGGGTGCCAGCCGAGCAACTGGTGCGCCTTGTCGCAGTTGAGCGCGAGCGCGAACGCTTCGTGCGGGGCGGAAGGGTCTTCCTCGACCACCACTTCGCCGCGCCCAAACGCGGTAACAAGCCCCTCGGCAAGATCGCGCACCGGGCGGACGTTGGCGGGATCGGGGCCGAAGTTCCAGCCTTGGGCGTAGGCCTGCGGATCGTCGGATTGCGCGAGCCGCGCACCCAGCAGCAGATAGCCACCCAAGGGTTCGAGAACATGCTGCCACGGTCGCGTCGCCGCCGGGCTGCGCAGGACTATCGGACGCCCCGCGGCGATCGCCTGAACCCCATCGACCACCAGTCGGTCCTGCGCCCAATCGCCCCCGCCGATCACATTGCCGGCGCGCGCGCTGGCGAGGCGAACCGCGCTGTCGGACGCGGCGAAATAGCTGTCGCGCCAGCTCGACACCACCAGTTCGGCGGCACCCTTGCTCATCGAATAGGGATCGTGCCCGCCCATCGCGTCGCACTCGCGATAGCCCCACACCTGGCCGGTGTTGGCGTAGCACTTGTCGGACGTCGCCACGACGACGGCACACGGCGCGCCAGCGGCCCGGACCGCCTCAAGCAGGTTGGCGGTGCCCAGCACGTTGACCTCGAGCGTTTCGAGCGGGATCGCGTAGGACCGCCGCACCAGCGGCTGTGCGGCCAGGTGGAACACGACATCGGGCCGCGCCTCGTCGAACGCGCGGGCCAGCGCATCGCGATCGCGGATGTCGCGGAACACGGTGGTTTCGGCGCTGCCAAGTCCGGTCAGCTCGAAATGCGACGGGTTGGAAGGGATATCGACCGACAGCCCGCTGACCTGAGCGCCCAGCATCTCGAGCCAATGGAGCAGCCAGCTGCCCTTGAACCCGGTGTGTCCGGTGACCAGCACCCGCCGCCCGGCATAGAAATCGCCGAAGCCGGTCATCGCTGTTCGGCCCACGGCGCCTCGCCGCTTGCCCACAGATCGTTGAGCAGTTCCCAATCGCGCATCGTGTCCATGCATTGCCAGAAGCCATGGTGGCGATAGAGCATCATCTCGCCCGCGGCGGTTGCTTCGGCCAGCGGGGCGCGTTCGAGCATGACGTCGTCACCCTTGTCGGCGAGAAACCGCTCGATGAATTCGCGGCGCATCACCATGAACCCGCCGTTGATGTAGCGATCCGAGGCGGGGGGCTTTTCGGCCCAGTCGATCACCTCGTCGCCGTCGTGGAGCAGCTCGCCAAAGCGTCCGGGGGGAATTACACCGGTCATCGTCACCAGCTTGCCGTGGCTGCGATGAAACGCGGCGAGCGCGGCCAGATCGATGTCGGCCACCCCGTCGCCATACGTCAGCATGAACGAATCGTCGCTACCCAGATAACGCGCGATCCGCCGCACGCGGCCCGCAGTCATGGTATCTGCGCCGGTTTCCGCGATAGTGACCGACCAGTCGTCGGCGGGCGCATCGTCGTGAAAAGTGACCGCGCCGGGCCGGGCGGTCTCGACCGTCACATCGCTGAGGCGGGCATGGAAATCGAGGAAATAGCCCTTGATCGCCCAGCTCAGGTGGCCCGCCGCAAGGATGAACTCCCGATGCCCGAAGCGCGCGTAGTGGCGCATGATGTGCCACACGATCGGCTGTTCACCGACCGCGACCATCGGCTTGGGCAACTGGTTTCCGGTCACCTCGCCAAGCCGGGTGCCCTTGCCCCCGCACAGGATGACAACCTTCATCGGCGCGGTGGAGTGAGGTGCGGTCATGGTGTCCAACTCGATAGGCTGCGGCTTCAGTTCGACCACGCGGGACCGCCTCCCGCCGCGCCCGTCTGCGACGGCGAAAACTGGGGTGCCGCAGCCTTTCGGCGCCGGGCAAAATAAACCAGCAACAATGCGGCGGCGGGCGCAAAGATGAAGGTCGAGATATTGGGCATCGAACGCATGACCATGTAGATGTACAGCGCCACCAGGAGATAGGCGGGAAGCCCGAACGGCTGGGTGAGCAGCCTCTGGGCAGAGTAGAAAACGCGGTACAGCACGTTGCCGAACAGGAATGAGGCGGCGAATCCCAGCCACACACCCAGCATGGACACCCATTCGCCCATGAACGTGGTGGTTACGTAAAAAAGCTTGTAACCTCCAAAAAAGTCTTCGGAAAGCAATGGCTTACCCTCCCACAGCACGCGGGGAATCGGGTTTGCGATGATGTAATAGAAAAAATAAGCCGCATCCCAACGGCGGTTCGAGAAATCTGCGAAAGCACACGCCGACCACAGCCGATAGATACTGTCATCCTGGTGATAGGTTAGCGCGAACGAACTCGTCGATCCTTCAAGACCTTGTGCCCGGAACAGGATCATCGCCGACGTGACCAACGCGATCAGTACGGTCACGCTCAGCAAGAGGACAGCCTTGGCCAGGACACCGCGAAAGCTCATCAGGCCGAAGATCGCGAGCGATGCCATCGGGATGATCGCCTGGGTGCGCGATCCGTCGGTGATCAGCACGAACAGGATCGCAGCGAACAACAACCCCGCAAGCAGCGAAGCGATGAGCTGCCGGGAGAAGAGCACAAAGGCCAGGGCGCTTGCCGCGAGGAGGAGCATGCCGCTGACAAGCTGGTAAACCGGATCGCGCGCGCCGCTTGCCCCGGGCTGGTCCCAGATACGGGTATCGCGCGGCCCCAGCATGGTGTCGAAAAGTTCTTGAAACGACCAGTCCACCGCATTCAAGCGGTACCCGGTGTGGATCGCGAAGATGACGATCGAGATGATGACCAGATAGCGCGCCGTGGTGGTGGAGATCTGCATATCGGGCTGAGTGACCCGGCTGTCGAGTTCGTAAGGACGGCGCACGATCGCAGTGCTGAGCCCGATCCCAATCATCGTTGCCAGCGTCGCCAGCTGGTAGCCGGTCAGGCTGCTCTCCAGGATGCCCTGGAGGTTCTGATCGTCCATCCCGCGAATCATGAAATCCGAAGCCAGGATGAACAGCATCGCGCAGAACATGAAGTGCGGATGGAGAATGCCACGGCTGCGCGACCAGCTGAATAGCAGCAGGCCGATGAACGCAAACCAGTAAAGCGCTTGGATCAGGCCCATCGACGATCTCCGCAGCGCTGCCATACCATGCCGCGGCGCGACCCGTCAGCCCCGCGCGCACTAGCATATCTGGTTGGCGGATCAACGACGAGTGCGGTTACCCCAATCATGCCGCGGGCCGGGCGAATGCCAGCGCGCGAACGCTCCGCCACAGGTCCGCCGCGTCGGAGAGGCGTGGTAACAACAGCCGCGCGAGCGGCAGCTCCAGCTCGCGCGCAAGGGTCGAGGCGGCGATCATGACCGAAACGGCAAAGCCGCACACCACCCCCCATGGCAACCACCCTATCGAACCGGCATAGCGCGCCGCCAGCGCAAAGCCGGCGACGATCACGATCAGGACGATCGCCATCCGCGCCAGCACCGCGGCGCGGTTGAGCCCGCGCAGGAACTCTTCGAACGGACGGTTCATGCCTTGCAGCGCCAGCGCGGGCAGCAGCACGTAGAGGAGGCTTGCCGCGCCGGCATAGGCCTTGCCGTAGATCAGCGGCACGAGTGGGGGGAGCACGAGAAGCCCG
This sequence comes from Novosphingobium sp., assembly GCA_031370045.1. Classification (GTDB taxonomy): domain Bacteria; phylum Pseudomonadota; class Alphaproteobacteria; order Sphingomonadales; family Sphingomonadaceae; genus Novosphingobium. The sequence continues at coordinate 22,150 of JANMPV010000123.1, forward strand.
GCCGCGCAAAGCCCGGCATAAAGCAGGATGGTCTGGCGCAGGCGCCGCGACAACCAGGCGCGATTCACTGCATCCAGATTGGCCAGCGCGGCCCCGCGCGCGAAGAACATCTGGGCGAGCGCCTCTCCCGCCATGCCCTGGACCTGCGCCAGAGTTGCGGCCACGAGGTACAGCCCGATCGTCTGCGGTTCGAACAGGGCGCTGGCGAACAATTTGTCGCTCTGCTGGGCAATACCGGCGATCAGCATCGTCAGCGCGATCGGGGTGGAGCTGCGCAGGGTGGAACCGAGCGGCACGTCTTGCCCCGCTGGCAATGCGCGCAGCGATGGCCTGATCGACCACGCCGCGGATAGGCTGGCGCCCAGCGCCATCGCAGCGAGCACGGCGAGAAACGTCCCGGCATCGCGCACCCCGATCAGCCACAGCGTGGCCACGGTCAGCGCGTTGCCCGCGACGAACAGCGAACGCACCGTGTTGTAACTGCCGAAACGAGAGCGGCCGAGCTCGATCTGGATTTGAAACGCGTTGAGGATGCTGAACGGAATGATCAGGCTGGCGATCGCTACGATCCACAACGGATAGTCGCGGTCTCCCAGAGTCAGCGGGACCACGACCGCCAGGAACGCGACCGCGCCAGCCAGTCCGCCGATAATCGAAAGGCGATAAGCGGCCCGATAAACCGCGCGCGCCCGTTCGGGCCGTTGCGCAGCCTCGCGCGCCAGCGTCATCTGCGTGCCCCAGGCGAAGATGTTGGCGGTGGTCAAGGCCCACAGGAACAGCGCGCCGTAAACCCCTCGGCCATCCGGGCCGAGCGCGCGCGCCAGGATGATCCCGGTGGCGAACGTTGCGGCCGCCAGCACCAGGTTGGCCAGCGCGATCTGCAGTGGAACGGGGAGGTGGCGAAACACCTTCATCGCGGGGAAATCTTCAATCTTGCTCCGATGCGGCAGCACTTCCGCGCTGTATTTCGGGCGCTTTGACGCTTGGCGACCCGTTTGCATAGGCTATAGAGCGCCCGCCCGCAAAATAGGCGGCCACGAAGAACGAGCCGGGATCAGCACATGACGTCGCCATCGCATCGCAGCCCGGTCAGCCGGTTCTTCCGGACAGCCGGAAATCTGGCGCTCAATTTCGGGTTCGACCCCCGCGGCCTCAAGTCATCGACGAAAATGGCGCGGTTCATTCGCGATTATCGTGCGTTCACGGCGCTGGGCGGCAAGGTCACCGAACTGCATCCAATCCTGGTCGATTACGATGCCCAGGCCGGCAGCGGTTCGGGGCAGTATTTTCATCAGGATTTGCTGGTAGCCAGCTTCATTCACGAAGCCGCGCCGCGCCGCCACATCGACGTAGGTTCGCGGATCGACGGGTTCATCGCCCATGTCGCGGCGTTCCGCGAGATCGAGATGGTCGATATCCGGCCGCTCGAAAAATCGGCACACCCCCGGATCAAGTTTCTCCAGGGCGACCTGATGAAGCACGATCCGGCGTGGGATGGCAGTGCCGATTCGGTATCGAGCCTCCACGCGCTCGAACACTTCGGATTGGGCCGCTATGGCGATACGCTCGATCCCTTGGGCCATGTCACGGGGTTCCGCCATCTCTCCCGGATGGTCGCGCCTGGCGGGATGCTCTATGTCGGTCTTCCGATCGGTTCCGAGACCCAGGTGTTCTTCAACGCCCATCGCGTGTTCGCGCCGGGCGAGCCGATGACGTGGTTCGAGCAGCCCGAGGCGTTCGCGCTCGAACGGTTCGATTACGTCGATGACGAGGGCGATCTCCACACCTTGGCCGATCTCCATGCGATGCCGCCCCTGATCCACGGCTGCGGGATCTACAGCTTTCGTCGCACCGGCTGAGGTATCGGACGATACGGTTGCAGGTGTCGGCTCAACCCGCCGCGACGTACCCAAGAACCTCGTTCATGACCGCACTCACCGCCGCGACGCCGTGACGGCTGGCGATGAACGCGGCGCGCTCGGCGGGCGCTTCAGGGCGCGTTTCGTCGGCGGACACCGCGCTGGCGATCGCCGCCTCCCAGGCTGCAGGATCGCTGCCCGTGACCACCGAGACCAGACCGTCACCGGCAAACAGGTCGGCAGTCCGGCCGGCGCCAATCACCACCGCACAGCCGCTCGCCAGGGCCTCGAGCGTCGTGGTCTGGCCGGCGGCATGGATATCGCGCGTGAGCGGCGTCACCACGGCCCGGCAGCGGCGATACAAGTCGCGCAGTTCGGCGAAGCTGACCGCCGAGACCAGTTCGAGCCGATCGCTGCGACCCGCAAAGCGGGCGGCGAGTTCGGGCACGTTGTTGAGCCAGACCACGCGGTGGCCGCGCTCGGCCAGGGCCACAAGCATCTCGCCGTCACGATCATTATCCCCGGGGCAGAACAGAAAGTCTGACCGTTCGCTGGCCGACGCGCAGGGATAGAAATCGGTATCGACCAGATAGGGCACCTTGCGCGGTTCAACCCCCGCCATGCTGCGGACCTCGTCCGCGGTGCGCTTTTCGTTGACCAGCACGATCCGCGCCCGACGCAAGATCATCCGCACGATACCGCGGCGCACACCGTGATGATAGTCGTTCCCCCAGCATAGGTAAACCAACGGACGCCGCAACAGCGCGGCCAGGATCGTCGTGGGGCACAAGTGCGATGTGATGTGAATCCCGCGCTGCCATGCTCGCGCCTTGCTCGCGCGCACGATCCGGCCTTCGGCCAGCCGGTCGAGCAACGCATTCCAGCGCACCGGAGTCTCGTCGCCACGCGCGCGCTCTGCACGCTGGCGAAGGGTCGTGTCCCAGGCGGCCCAATCGAGAATCAAGGTCGTGCCGCTGGCGGTCATCAAGTTGCCGGTCTCCGATTCAGGCACGAGTCGTTCGCGGCACGAACAGCGTGTTTTCGATGCAGTGGTCGATCGGGTGTCCGTTCGCGGGGTCGAACGCCTCGTAGCCGTGGCTGGCGAACAGCGCGTATACCGCTTCTGCCAAATTCTCGTCGACTTCGACGTAGGCACTGGGACGGACCTGGCTCAGCAATAGCTCTGCGCCCTGAAGCGCGACAAGTTCCGCGCCTTCGATATCGATCTTGACGAACGACGGGGGCGGCAGGGTTTCGAGCAGGACGTCGAGCGACAGCGTCGGGACCAGCACCACTTCACGCCCGCCACCCATCTGCGAGCGCCCGCCACCGGCTTCGAGCGCATTGCTCGCCCTGCCGCGCGCGGCGATCACGAACCGCGCCACCCCGCACGTCGCCGCCACGGCGCAGGGCACGACCTGCAGCCGTCCGGCGTAAATCGGCTCGGCGGCGGTGCGCCGCAAAAGCCCCGCCAGCCAGATATCCGCTTCGATCGCGAACACCTGCCCCCGCGTCGCCACCGCTGCCGCCGCCACCGCGAACGTGCCGACGTTGGCGCCCACATCCCACACGATCGAATCCGCATTCAGGCGTTGTTCGGCCAGCACCAGCAAATCGGCATCGAAGGCGCGCGCGCCGGGCTTGAGATACTTGAGCTGCGCATCGGGGCTGACGTGGATCGGGACGCGGCGCCCAGCGACCTCGATCGTCCGGCGCAAACTTTTGCCCCGCGCCAAACGCTCGGCCAGACGCCGGATCACAGGTGTGGACCGATCATCGCGAGAGAGTTCCGGGCAGGCAGTGGGAGGGGGATGAGTGGGATGTCGAGGGCCAAGGCGCTGCCCGTTAAGCCTTAAACATGGCACTGGGCAACCCTTTGATCGACCCGCGCTTCAGCGAAACGATCCTTGCATCGTCAACTTCCAGTGCGCTCGCGCCGCAGCCGGAAGCCCGCGCGTCGGGTCGATTATACGAATCGCCGACAGCCCACCTGCGGGAAATTCGCCTGCCGTGTCGCCCGCCAGCAGGGTGCGCGCCGACGCCGATATCACGCGCGCGCCGGCGACTGTCGCGCGAACCGCGCTTAGCAAGTCGATATCGCCACCGGTATCTTTATCCGCACCCACGAAGATCGATCCCGCAGCACTGCCCGCGGGTTTGACGATCTCGAACTTCAATTGCGCAGGAAAGAAGCTGCGGCCGAGCGCAATGAGAAAGGTATGACCGGGCTGATCGGAAGCGGCGATGGCCGAATCGAACTGGATTGTCGCGGGTCCGATCTCGAGACCCTCGGCCACCGCTAGGATCGACGGACCCAGACGGTGGGGGTCGGTGCCGAAGATCGCCGGAACTTGGGCCGCGTAGCGACCTTCGATCACCGCGTTGCGCAAGCTCATCCCCGCGATGACCGGCATCCGCAGGCGGAATGCGGCGGCCAGCGGTACCAGCTCGTCGATCCCGATGTGAACATCCCCCGCCAGCAAATCGCCATCCGGGCACCACGGCAAGCGCGTGACCCGGCCGATTTTCCGGTTGGCGGAATCATAGAACGTAGCGCCCAGGAAGAGATTGCGGAAAATCCCTCTGCGGTCGTATTCGGCGCGCGAAAGCGCCAGTTCCCCGCGCGCGAATCGCCGAACTGCGGCTTCGAAGAAAGGCGCTTCGACCAGCCGGTCGGCCTGGGGAGCCGTGGCGACGAAGGTGCAGCCCTCAAGGCGTACGGTCTTGCTGCCATGCGCGTAAAACCCGATCAGCGCACGATGGGACAAGGAGTCGCCCGCAAACCGTGCGCCGCGGGCTTCGAGCAGGTCGATCGGGGCGAGCGCCGTCCCGCCCGTAATCACCGTCCCGGGGCCGAGCGCCACTTCGCGCGCGCCCAGCGCGCCGATCAACGCGCCGAACGTGCTGCTGTCGATTTCAACCCGTCCGAGGATCTTGTCGATCTCGAAATCCTGGTCGACTTGCGAACCGCGGATGCGGACCAGCTCGGCGAAATTGACGAACATGCGTCTGGCGGAAACGCGATCGAGCAGGATCCTCCGCGCTCCGCCGAACCCGGCGACGCCGTTGTAGAGTTCCTGTCCCGGCGCTGTGATCCGGGCACTGGGTGCGAAACGCACATCGCGCAGCGCCAGCAGGTCGAGTTCGGTGAACGCGCGGTAGCGGCCCTCGCCCCGGCGCAGCGAGAAAACCCGCGCGGCGCCATAACGCTGCGAACGATCGTTGGTGTACGCGACTTCAGGCGCCTGCGCATCGTAATCGAAGCGCAGCGGAGCCGCCAGCCGAACCTGATCGGGCCGCCCCGGGACGCGCTGTCCGGTGACCCATTCGAAAGCCATCGGGCACGGCGGCACGCTGTCGAACCCCAGACGATCCCAGCCGTAGACCAGCAATGGTCCGGACGGCAGCGGGGTGCTATCGAAACTGGCCAGTGTTGTCGAGCCTTTGGGGGCAGACCGAATTCGCATTCCCAGATCGAGCTTGCCGTTGCCCTGGGTCGGCCCGAAATCGAGCGGCTCGATCCCGTTGGGCAGAACCGGCACCGGCGAGCGGAACGGGGCGAAATTGGAATCGAAGATTTCCAGCTTCACCATAGCCCGCGCATTCATGATCGTGGCGCCGTTGCCCTCGATCAGCAGTTCGCGCATGCCGCCGAACAGATGCGGGTTGGAAAGCGCATACGTTGCGCCCTTGCGAAGTTCGATATGTGCCCGCCCGCGGCGGCGTGCTTCACCCAGCAGCGCGGCGAAGGCCGGGGTCTGGTCATCGCCTGCGCGACCGGTTGCACCGAATTCTTCGGGCCGGAGCGGCGCGAGGCCGGCGAGCGCCGCCACTGCACTGTCCAGCGCATCGCCCTGCGCGGCGGCACTGCACCCACCCAGCACCCCGAACTGGGCAGCGGCGGCCAGCGCTCCCGCGCCGCGCAACAGGTTGCGGCGATCGATCGAGTCGGGGCGGTCGGCGGGGGGCATGCCGCCCACGCTAACCGATGTGCCGACCACAGCAAATGCCGTACGGCCCGAATCGCCAGAAGCAGCGCCGCGCGCGAGCCCGATGTCTCAGG